>JAFYLQ010000003.1 GCA_017550105.1 Clostridia bacterium
CGTCGGCAATAATCTTTGTGATTTTAAGTGTCTGCTCCTTCATGCTTTCGAACATTGCGGGGCTCATAACACCAAGTGCTGCAAGACCTTCGCCTGTAACAAGGGGGTCGCCCTTAGCGTCGTTTTTGAATGTGCATTCAACGTAGCCGCCCTCAAGAACTGTGCCGTCCTCGATGTATTCGCCGTATCTTCTGATGAAGCTGCCTGTAGCAACAAGTCTGCAGATTACTTCAAGACCGTGACCGAAAACCTTACCGGGAAGAACTTCCATAGTTGCGTTTTCAACATCAGCACTTACGTAGTGAGTTTTGATGCCTGCTTCCTTAAGCATATCAAAGTAATAAATGGATGTTTTAAGGTTCTCTTTACCGATACCCTCGATTGTAAGACCAACGCTGTTTTCACCGGGGTCAAAGACGCCGTCCTTACCTGTGCAATCATCCTTGAACTTGAGCATTACGTTGCCGTTTTCAAGCTCGTAAACGTCTTTTGTTTTGCCTTCGTAGAGTTTTTTCATTTTAAACGCTCCTTTTACCGCTGTTTGCAGTGGCATCAAATTTTTACATAATGAATTTTAAAACTGTTTTAAAGGAATGTCAAGTGTGACAAAAGAAATTTTTTTGTTCTCGTAAAATGTTCTAAAAATATGTTATAAATAGGCGGAAAATCCACCTGATTTTTGGTTAAAATTTAAAGGTTTTTGCAGTTGAATTCTGTCCAGAGCGCATCGTTTGAAAGCGCACCGCCGTTTTTGAAGGTGGCTCTTGCGGAATTGTCGCTTTTAAGCCACAAATCAAACCACTCCACGGCGTATTTTGTGTAGGTGTCGGGGTTGGTGCAGCAGCTTGTGTGAACACCGTCAACAAGCGAAACGTAAACTGCGGGACCCTTAGCCACATCGTAGGCGGGCTTAACCCATTTGTTAGCCGCAACAATCATATCCCTTGTACCCGCCATAAATAATGCGGGGGTGCGAAGGGGCTCGGCTTCCTCAACGTAGCTGCTACCGGCTAAAGATAACACACAGTCGAATCTGCTATCCTTGACGGCGGCGTTAACCGCACTTCTGCCACCCTGTGAGTGACCAACTGCCGCGGCTTTTTCCGTATTGATTTTACCGCAAAGAACACTTGAAGAATTGGTGTTTTCGGATATTATAAAATCAAGGGAAGCAATCTGTGACGTACCGTCTGCGGACATGGTTTCACTGTTTGCAACAACTATGTAGCCGTTTTCCGCAAGCTTTATAAGTAGCTTTTCATATATTTTATAGTCAAAGCCCGTGCCGTTTGCAAAAATAAGGACGGGGTAGGTGTAGCCGGTATTAAGAATGCTTTGTGAATAAAAGACCGTCTGTGTTTTACCGCCGTATTCTGCGGTGTAGGTGGTAACCCCCGTGTCAGTAACGGTGGGTGCCGTTGCGATAGTTGTTGGGCTTGTGGGTGCAACGGTTGTGCTTTCGGCTTGTGTTACGGGGGTAGCGGTTGAGGTGGCGGGTGTGCTTACGACCGAACCGCCCTGTGTCTCGTCGGGGCTTGTAGCGGTGTCGGTATTATTGTAATCAGGAGTGTTGTCATTATACACCTGTGTGTTATAGGGGTTGGTGTCTGAAAGGGTAGTGGCTTCTTTTTTGAATTTTGAAAAATCAATTTTAATGCAACCTGTGAATGAAAAAAGAATAACCGAAATCAATATAACGGCTATAAAAGGCTTTACACGTTTCATTTTTTACAGCTCCTTGATTGAGTGTTAATTACATAATAGCATAAAGCTCTGAAATTAGCAATGTATTTCTGTTTTGTAAATTGTTTCCACATTTATTGACATAATCAACGCCAAATGTTAAACTTATGTTAAACAATCTGCTTTTACAGAAAGAGGAACAAAAATGGCGAACGAGTTAAAAAGAACCTACGTGCCCTTTAATGAATGGACACAAAAATCAAAACAGACCGAATATACTGAGGAGACTCCCTTACTTTCACCCGAGGGCAAGCTTCTTGCTAAAGGTTGGGCAAGGCGAAACGTGTTTACGTATAACCGTGACTACGTTAAAACGGGTATAACAAGCCGTAAGGAATGGGATTTTTACACCATTCACGTGGGCAACGAAATGCAGGTGCTTGTAAGCTTTGCAAACATCAATCTCGGCGGTTACGTGGGCGCTAAGCTCGTTAACCTTAAAACAGGTGAGGTTATCTGCGATTCCATTCAGTTCTTCCTTGGTGCCAATAAGCACGTTCCCCCTGTAAAGGGCGACGTTCCCAACCGTTATAAGGATAAAATCGGCAAGGTTGAGTTTGATTTTGACACAAGGGAAACCGAAAGACGCCTTTGGTACAAGGGCACCTTTAAGGGTAAGCCCGTAGAGGTTAACGTTACTATGGAAATACCCGAGGGTCTTGAAAACATTACAACAATTTTCCCCTTTGAGGGTGACGATACCAAATATTTTATGACCACAAAGCAGATGTGTATGCCCTCCGAGGGCAAGTTCGTTTACGGTGATTACGTTTACGAATTTACCAAGGAAAACGCCTTCTGCGCTATGGACTGGGGCAGGGTAAACACCCCTCGCGAAATGGTGTGGTATTGGGGTAGCGGCAATCAGTTTATAACCGATGAAAATGGTGAAAAGCACCTTTTCGGCTTTGAGATTACCTGGGCAATCGGTGACGAAAGCAACGCTACCGAAACCTGCATTTTCTATGACGGCAAGGTGCATAAATTCGGTGCGGTGGACGTTGAAAAATTCCCCAAGGGTCGATTTATGGAGGATTGGAAATTCGTTTCCGAGGATGGCAGATTTAATATGACAATGAAGCCCACCCTTGATAACCACAGTGACATTGACTTTAAAATAGGCAGAATGAATTGCCATCAGGTATTCGGTGTGTGGAACGGCGACGTAACCCTTGACGACGGCAAGAAAATTGAAATAAAGGATTTGTTTACGTTCTGCGAATACGTTGAAAACAGATGGTGAGAATAATTGAAAAATCATATTGTAGGTTTTTTAGCGGTAATTTTAATGGGTGTTTGCATTTTTCAGGGGTGTTCACATACCGAAAATGAAGCTATGACCACTTTGACAACAACGAGGATGGCTGAAAAAATGAACTATGATCAGATAACTCCTGCTGAAGCCAAAAAAATAATGGATACCGAAAAGAACTATATAGTGCTTGATGTACGTACCGAAGAAGAGTACAACGAGGGTCATATAGAGGGTGCGGTGCTTATTCCTGATTATGAAATAAATACAAAAGCTGAAAGTATTTTAAAAGATAAAGATCAATTGCTTCTGGTGTATTGCAGAAGTGGTAGAAGGAGTAAGCTGGCGGCAGAATCACTCGCTGCTCTCGGTTACACAAATATAAAAGAATTCGGTGGAATTATTGACTGGCAATACGAAATAGTCACAGAATAAAAAACAACAGTCGGAAACGACTGTTGTTTTTTATGTTTTATATACTCAAAATTTCTTCAATTGTGGGCATTGAGCCTTCGGCACCCATACGGCTTACGGCAATTGCACCCGCCTTGTTGCCCATATCACAGGCGGTGTAAATGTCGCCGCTTTTAAGGTATTCAAGAGCCATTGCCCCTGTGAAGCAGTCACCTGCGGCGGTGGTGTCAACAACCGTTGTTTTGTAAGGGGGTAAGGACTTTAATTCCTCACCGTCGTACACAGCACAGCCCCTGTCACCCAATTTAAGAACAACAAATTTTGCCCTGCTACGCTCCTTAAGGATTTTAGAAGCCTTAAGAATATTTTCGTCACTGTCGGGGTAGATGCCCGTAAGTGCTTCAGTTTCGCTCTCGTTGGGTGAGATTATGTCTGCGCCCTGCATTTTTTCTAAGCTGAATGCCTTTGCAGGACCGCAGTCAATAACCGTGGTTATATTGTTTTTTATAGCTTCGTTCACACAGCCCACAACCACGTCCTCGTTGGTTTCAAACTGCACAAGCAGTAAATCGGGCTTGTAATCAACAAGGCTTTTCACGGCACAGTCTTTATCTATTTCGGCGTTTGCACCCTCGTAGACCACAATACGGTTTCTGCCCTCACCGTCAAGGATAATAACCGCAAGACCCGTCTGCGAACCGTTGGTGTCAATGCCCGAAACGTCTATATCCTTGATTTTGAGGTTCTCCATAAGGGCTTTGCCGTTTTCGTCGTCGGCGACCTTGCCAATCATTCTGACGGATGCGCCTAAATTAGCAAGTGCCGTAGCCTGATTTGCACCCTTACCGCCGTTTGCATAGCCGTAATTTGTGCCTAACAGATTTTCACCAAGGTCGGGAACCTTTTTCATATTAAGTATAAGGTCCATATTAAT
The DNA here is from genome assembly GCA_017550105.1 of Clostridia bacterium. Classification (GTDB taxonomy): domain Bacteria; phylum Bacillota; class Clostridia; order Oscillospirales; family Acutalibacteraceae; genus DTU089. The sequence continues at coordinate 4,344 of JAFYLQ010000003.1, forward strand.
GCTGCCCACAACGGCAGCACGTATGTTTTTGTACATATTAATCACCTAAAAAGTCCTTAAAATCCTTTGCCGCCTGTTGAAGGGATTTGTCCTTGAGGAATAATGAGCTTGTACCCATAACAAAAATATCAGCACCGCAATCATACATTTTTTTGCCGTTTTCAAGGCTTATGTTACCGTCAACCTCAATTAAGGTGTCACCGTAGCCCCACTCTGTAAGAAGTCTGCGGGCGTCCGTTACCTTTTTGTCGGCACCCTTGAATATTTTCTGACCTGCAAAGCCGGGGCTTACGGTCATAACAAGGAGCATATCAACGTAGTCCATAAGGTTTTTTACGCTCTCAACGGGTGTTCCGGGGTTAATTGCAAGTCCTGCCTTACAGCCCTTGTTCTTTATAAGCTCAAGGGTTCTGTGAATGTGAATATCGGACTCGTAATGAACACAAATAACGTCGTTTTCGTCAAGGCTCATTCTTTCAATGAATTTTGAAGGCTCGTAAACCATCATATGAATATCAAGGGGAATATCCGTTACCTTTTTGATGGCGTTAATTAAATCAAAGCCAAGGGTAATATTGGGTACGAAGCTACCGTCCATAATGTCGATATGTAAATAATCAACCTGTGCCTGTTCAAGCTCCTTTATGGTTTTTTCCATATAAAGAAGGTCGGCACACATTAATGAGGGGGATAATAATTTATTCATAATACAAGCCTTTCTGAGGGAAGTTTAACAGGGTGATTTTAACATAATATAATTATTGTGTCAATTAAAAGGATTTTGACAATGATTTAACAAATCGGTAATTTGTGTAAGTTTTGTGGTAATACTTTGTGCATTTTAATTTATTGACACAATAAATAGTATAATATATAATATAGGGTGGTATTTTATGGTGGGTATGTTTGACCCCACGTAAGTGTACCGTGTACAAGTAAACGCTTCTATCATAAGAAAGGTAGGTTTTTATAAAATGGCTTTTTCTATTAAGGGCATTAAGGTTCCTCACAGAAAAAACACAGCCGGTACCGAGGTAAAAAGAATGGTTATCGAAAACACCGTTACTTTACCCATGGTTATGCATATCGGTGCTCCCGCAGTACCCGTTATCAAAGCCGGTGACGAGGTTTCTATTGGTACGTTGGTTGCCAAGGCAGGGGATGGTATTTCATCACCCATTTACTCAAGTGTTTCGGGTAACGTTGTGGGAATTTCAGACGTTGTTATTTCCAACGGCAGAAAGGTTCCTGCAATCAAAATTGACTCCGACGGCAAAAACACCGTGGACGAGAATATTGCGGCACCCGTTATTACCGACAAGGCGACCCTTATTAACGCTATTAAGGACAGTGGCGTTGTTGGTCTTGGTGGTGCGGGCTTCCCCACATACGTTAAATTCAATACTGATAAGGCAATTGATTACCTTATTGTTAACTGTGCCGAGTGTGAGCCCTACATTACAAGCGACACCTACACAATGCTCGAAAGAGCCGACGAAATGGCTTACGCTATTGACGTTATTCTTAAGTATATCGACGTTAAAAAGGTTATAATCGGCATCGAAAAGAATAAGCGTACTGCAATTGCCAAAATGAAGGAGCTTGCTTCAAAAAACAGCAAGATTTCAGTTAAGGTTCTTCCCTCGGTTTACCCCACGGGCGGTGAAAAGGTTCTTGTTTACCGCACAACGGGCAGGGTTATTAAGGAGGGCAAGCTTCCTGCTGACGTTGGTTGTATCGTATGTAACTGTACAACCCTTGCAACCCTCGGCAATTACTTTAAAACAGGTATGCCCCTTGTTGAAAAATGTGTTACCGTTGACGGTAGTGCTATCCAGAACCCTCAAAACGTTATCGTGCCCATCGGTATTGCCATTAAGGACGTTTTCGAATTCACAGGTGGCTTCAAGAGTGAGGTCGGCAAGGTTATCTACGGCGGTCCTATGATGGGTATTTCTGTTCCGAGTATGGACGAGCCCGTTTTAAAGCAGACCAATGCGCTTCTTGCATTAAACGAAAAGGATTCAAAGCAGGGTGAGGAAACTGCATGTATTCAGTGCGGTACCTGTGTAAGAAACTGCCCCTTCGGTATTAACGTTATAGAACTCGCAAGGAGCTATGAAAAGGGCGAGTATGATAAATTAGAAAAGTACGGACTCGGTATCTGTATGGAGTGCGGCTGCTGTGCATACAACTGCCCTGCAAACAGACCCCTTGTTCAGTTGCATAAATTGGCAAAAATTTCACTTCGCGAGTGGAAGGAAAAGGAGGGCAATGCATAATGGAAAATAAACTTCACCTTTCGGTGTCACCCCATATACACCGCAAAAGAACAACCACGGGCATTATGCTTGACGTTATAATTGCCCTTTTACCCACAACCATTGCAGGCGTGCTTATTTTCGGCTTGCGTGCTTTGGCAGTAATCGGCGTTTGCGTGGGCACGTCGGTTCTCAGTGAGGTTCTTTTCAACCTCATTATAAAGAAAAAACAGACGGTTAAGGATTTAAGCTGTATCGTAACAGGCTTGCTTCTTGCTCTTAACCTTCCTGCAAATGCACCCCTCTGGCAGTGTGCTGTAGGCTCCGTGTTTGCAATTATCGTTGTAAAATGTCTTTTCGGCGGTATCGGTAAAAACGTTGTTAACCCCGCTATTACCGCACGTGTGTTTATGCTTGTGGCATTTACCTCACTTGCAACACCTGCCTTCCCCGTGGACTCCACAGCGGGAGCTACTCCTCTTGTTAGCGAGACTGCACCTGAACTTACAGACCTTCTTCTTGGTAAGGTTGGCGGCGCAATCGGTGAGGTTTGCTCTGTTGCATTACTCATTGGCGGTGTATACCTTCTTATCCGTAAGGTTATTTCATGGCATATTCCCGTTGCATTTATCGGAACGGTGTTTATTTTCAGCTTCCTTGTTAAGGATTTCAGTCTTTCAGCGGCACTTGTTCAGGTGCTTTCGGGCGGTCTTTTAATCGGTGCAATCTTTATGGCAACCGACTACACCACTTCACCCGAAACCTCACTTGGCAAAATTGTGTTCGGTGTAGGTGCAGGTTTGATTACGGCATTGATTCGTTTCTGGGGTGTTTATCCTGAGGGTGTATCCTTCGGTATTCTTCTTATGAACATTCTCAATCCCTATATCTGTTCTCTTACAGCACGTAAATTGTTCGGAGGAGGAAAGAAGAAATGAAAAACTACATCAAAAGCGTTGTGGCATTGACCGTTATTTGTGCGGTTGTTGCAGTACTTCTTTCAGTAACCAATTTCGTTACGGCTCCGATTATTGAAGAAAATGCCAATGCCGCGGCAAACGAGGCGTTGTTAATAGTTCTTCCTGAGGGTAAGGACTTTGCTCAGGTTGATTTATCAACCTACGAGCTTCCCGCAACCGTAACGGAAGCCTATACGGAAGCAGGCGGCGGTTGTGTAGTAAAGCTTACTACCGCAGGCTACGGCCCCGATATGGTTATTATGTGCGGTGTCAATGCCGCAGGTGAAATTACAGGTGCAACCTGTCTTTCAAGTAACGAAACCCTCAGCTATGAAAAGACCTATGGTGACAACGTAAAGGGCTACACTATTGATAATATCGAAAGTGACCTTGATACTGTTTCAGGTGCCACTATGACAACGGGTGCTTACAAAAATGCACTTAAGGACGCTCTTAATACGGCTATAATCCTCGGTGGCGGCTCAGCAGACCTCAGAACTGAGGAGGAAAAACTTGCCGACAACCTTGCAGCGGCATTACCTGCAGGCGAGGGTAAGTTCACAAAGTGGTTTATTTCAGAGCCTCTCACAGACGTTTCTGCAGTTTATATTGCCGATAACGGTGCGGGCTACGTGCTCGTTTCAGGCGAAAGCTATATTGCAGTTGATAGTGAATGTAACGTTTTAACTGACGTTTCCGACGACGTTAAGGCGGTTATGAGCGCTAACGCTGAGGCTATCAAGTCAAGTGAGGTAACTGAGCTTGACATTACAGGCTACGGGGATATGCCCTCTGCAATTGATAAGGCATACAAGACCGCAAGCGGTAACTACGTGTTCGAGCTTCATGCAGCAGGCTACGGTATAAACGGTGATAAATACACCAAATCAGGCGAGTATATTTACCTTAAGGCTTCAGTAACCGCAGACGGTAAGATTATTGCTTGTGAAACTGTTTCACAGAAGGAAACCGATAACATCGGCTCTGCTTGTGCAGATGAAGGCTTCTATTCACAGTTTAACGGTAAGGACGAAACCAACTATGGCGATATTGATGCCATAACAGGTGCAACAATTACAACTAACGGCTATAAGACAGGTGTTTCAAAGGTCTTTGAAGCTGTTAAGATTCTGGAAGGGGTGGCTTAATTATGAAAAACGGTAAGTTATCGGTTCTTGTTAAGGGCATACTCAAGGAAAACCCCGTTTTCGTTCTTATTTTGGGTACCTGTCCCACCCTTGCTACAACAACCACGGTAGTAGGTGCTCTTGCAATGGGTCTTGCTACAATGGCAGTTCTTATTTGTTCAAACGTGGTAATCTCATTACTTCGTAAATTCATTCCCGACGTTGTTCGTATTCCCTGCTACATTGTTGTTATTGCAGGCTTCGTTACAATTGTTCAGATGTTTATGCATGCATTCCTTCCCGAACTCTACGAGCTTTTGGGTGTTTACCTTGCGCTTATTACAGTTAACTGTATAATCCTCGGCAGAGCAGAAATGTTTGCAAGTAAAAACAAGGTTCTTAACTCCGCACTCGACGGTGTTGGTATGGGTATCGGCTTCACAATTGCACTTGTTGCAATGGCAACAATCCGTGAGGTTATCGGTGCAGGTACCTTCGCAGGTATGGAAATTCCCTTTATGGTTAACCACACAGTTGATATTTTCATAAAGGCACCCGGTGGTCTTATGGTTTACGGCTTCCTTATTGCGGTTGTGAACGTTATCACCAAGGGCAAGGTTATCAAGAAAAAAGAATTTTCTTGTGCAGGCTGTCCTTCAGCAGGTGTTTGCAACGGCGGTTGCAAAAATAAAAAGGAGGGTGAATAATGGATTTCAAAGGTTTAGTTATTATTCTTATGGGCTCCGTTCTTGTTAATAACTACGTTCTTAGCAGATTCTTAGGTATTTGCCCCTTCTTAGGTGTTTCCAAAAAGCTTAATCAGGCAGTAGGTATGGGTGTATCGGTTATTTTCGTTATGCTTATGGCTACAGCGGTTACTTGGCCCATTCAGACGTTCATTCTTGAAAAATTCGGCCTCGAATACACACAGACAATTGTGTTCATTCTTGTTATTGCCGCATTGGTTCAGTTTGTTGAGATTGTTCTTAAAAAGTTCATTCCCGCACTTCACAAGAGCCTTGGTGTTTACCTTCCTCTTATTACCACAAACTGTGCGGTGCTCGGTGTTACAATCAATAACATCACAGACGGCTACAACTTTGTTGAATCAATGGTAAGCTCATTGGGCTGCGGTCTCGGCTTTATGCTGGCAATGGTTATTTTCTCAGGCGTTCGTTCACGTATTGACGAAAGCAACATTCCCAACAGCTTCAGAGGTCTTCCCGTAACGCTTATTGCCGCATCATTCGTTTCGTTAGCATTCTTCGGCTTTGCCGGAATTATTGAAAACTTGTTCGCTTAAGGAGGGGTATTGAATGTTATCAGCAATTTTAACAGCCCTCCTCGTAGTGGCGGCTATAGGTATTCTTTTAGCAGTGGTTCTTGTTCTTGCTTCACACTTCCTTAAGGTTGAAGAGGACGAAACCGTTCTTAAGGTTCGTGAATGTCTTCCCGGTGCAAACTGCGGTGCCTGTGGCTATGCAGGCTGTGACAGCTACGCTGAGGCGGTAGCAAGCGGTAAGGCGGAGCCCAACCTCTGTATCCCCGGTGGTGCAGACGTTGCTGCTCAGCTTGGTGAGGTTCTCGGTGTTGAGGTTTCTGCCACTGAGGAAAAGGTTGCCTTTGTATTCTGTAACGGTGACTGTAAAGCGGTTGATTATCTTGACGTTGTTTACGACGGTATTGAGGGCTGTAAGGCTTCAAAGCTCGTTTACGGCGGTCCCTCTGCTTGTAAATTCGGTTGTATCGGTTGTGGTGACTGTGCTTCCGTTTGTCCCGTAAATGCAATCTGTGTTCACGACAGTCTTGCACACATTAACCCCGACCTTTGTATTGCCTGCGGTAAATGTGCAAAAATCTGTCCCAACAAGGTTATTGACATTATTCCTAAAAAATCAAAGGTTGTTGTTATGTGTAACAACCCCGAGAAGGGTGCAGTTGCAAGAAAGCATTGTAAAAACGTTTGCTTCGGTTGTAAAAAGTGTGAGAGAAACTGTCCCACAAATGCAATTAAGGTTGAAAACAATCTTGCAAGAATTGATTACACCAAGTGCTCAGGTTGTCGCGAATGCTTCGATTCCTGTGTTACAAAGTGTATCAAGGCCGTTGATTTTTACGAAGGAACGATTGGTTGATTTATGAAAAAAAGTGATAAATCCGCTTTTTCCAAAAATAAAATTCGTAATGATATAATCCTTGCCGCCGTTATTTTAATAATAGCGGTGGCAGGGCTTTTGTTTGTTAAGCTCACCAAAACACAGGGGAATACGGTTGTTGTTAAAATAGACGGAGTTAAAGCCGTGGAGTATTCTCTTGAAGAGGACGTCCGTTACGAAATAAAAACGGGCAAAAATAACGAGGATATAAACGTCTTAGTTATTAAGGACGGCAAGGCGTCTATTACCGAGGCGGATTGCCCCGACGGTATCTGTAAGGATTACAGACCCATATCCTACGTTGGTGAAACAATAGTTTGTCTGCCCCATAAGGTGGTTGTTGAAATCACGGGGGATGCTACGGATATCAGTCTTGATGCGGTAGTATAAGCTTTATTATAATGTATATAAGGGGGTAACGGATTTGAGCAAAAAGGCAAAGAAAATAGCACTTTTGGGTGTACTTACGTCTGTTGCACTTGTGCTTTCATATTTGGAGTCCGTTCTTCCGCCTATCTGGGCAGCGGTACCGGGCATAAAGGTTGGGCTTCCCAACGTGGTTATAATATTTTTATTGTATAAATTCGGTGTCAAGGAAGCGGCAATTGTTTCTTTTATAAGGCTTTTTATTGTTGCCCTGCTTTTCGGCAACGTAATGACTCTGGCTTATAGCTTTGCAGGTGCGCTTCTCAGTATAGTGCTTATGGCAATCTGTAAAAAAATAAAGGTCTTTTCGGTTGTGGGCACAAGCATCGTTGGTGGTGTGGCTCATAACTTAGGGCAGATACTTGTGGCTATATTCCTGTTTGATACGGTGCAGATAGGCTATTATATGATAGTTCTTGCCATCACGGGCACTATAGCAGGTGTCTTTATCGGACTTGCAGGTGCACTTTTATTAAAAAGACTGAATAAAAAATCCAAAGAGTAAAATTTTATATATATAATTCTTTTATAGCATTGACAAATTGTTATTTTTTTGACATAATGTGTACGGCAAAAAACCAAAAAACTCTAAAAGGAGAAAAAATTATGAAAAAAGTAATTAGTATTGCTCTTGTTCTTGTACTTGCACTTTCTGTTTTTGCAATGGTTGGTTGCGGTAAAGACAAAGAAACAACTCCCGATGCTCCTGCAGCAACATTAAAGTTCGGTATGGGCGTTGTTGCAAGCTACGGTGATGCAACTGACGCTGACGGCGAAACAAACGGTGCAGGCGAATTCAACGCTACTGCAGTTGCAGTTCTTCTTGACAAGGACAGCAAAATCGTTGCTATTGACCTTGACACTGCTCAGAGTGGCGCAGCTTGGACTTCAGAAGGTAAGGCAGTTGCAACAGAAGAGTTCAAAACAAAGTACGAACTCGGCACAGACTACAATATGGCTGCATACGGCACAAAGCACGATGGTAGCGAAGGCGCAGTTAAAGAGTGGTTTGAACAGGCTGATGCATTTATGGCAACAGCAACAGGCAAAACTCTTGACGAAGTTAAAGCTATGATGGGTGCAGATACCTATGCAACAGGCGACCTTGCAGCAGCAGGTTGCACAATCAGTGTTGGCGATTTCGTAGCAGCTCTTGAAAAGGCAGTTGCTAATGCTGCAGATTCAAAGGCTACAGCAAACGACAAGCTTAACCTTGCTATTGTAACTTCAGCTTCTAACACTGATGCAACAGAAGAAGCAGACGGTTCAATTGAATTCAGCACAACAATCGTTGCAGCAGTTGTAGATGCAGATGCTAAGGTAGTTGCTTCTAAAACAGACTGCGTACAGGGTGCTATCAGCTTCGACGCTAAGGGTGCTTCCAAAACTGACGTAGCAGCTGAAATCAAAACTAAGTGTGAGCTTGGCACAGACTACAATATGGCTGCATACGGCAAAAAGCACGACGGTAGCGAAGGCAAGGTTCTTGAGTGGAACGAACAGGCAGCAGCATTCGATGCTACACTTGTTGGCAAAACAGCTTCTGACTTTGCAGCTCTTGCAGGTGCAGACACTTACGCAGTAGGTGACCTTGCAGCAGCAGGTTGTACAATCAGCGTTGGTGATATGATTAAAGCAGCTGAAAAAGCAGCGAAATAATTAAACCAAAAAACATTGTTCAGGTGATGTTGTTCAGGCAACATCACCTGTAATTTTAAAGGGTGGTGAACGGCGTGAAAAAAACGGTTTCAATAATAATGACAGTGGTTTTGGCGGTTTTGCAGGTGCTTAGCTTTGCCTCCTGCAAAGCCTCCACAAAGGTAAAGCATTCGGCTAATTATTTTGATTATTTTGATACTGTTACCACCATCACGGCTTACACCGAAACTGAGGAGGAATTCAACGCTCTTTGCGACGAAATAACCTCCCTTTTAAATGAGTATCACAGGCTCTACACCATCTATAACAGGTACGAGGGCGTAACAAACCTTGTTACCGTCAATGACCTTACAGACGGCAACCACAACGTTGTAAAGGTTGACCGTAAGATTATTGATTTACTTCTTTTTGCAAAGGATATGTACGCTACCACCAACGGTAACGTTAACATTGCCATGGGCAGTGTGCTTAAAATATGGCATAATTATAGGAATCAGGGTATGGACGACCCCGCCAATGCCAAGCTACCGCCAATGGAAAAATTACTTGAAGCCGCAAAGCATACGGATATAAATGACCTTATAATTGATGAGGCAAACTCCACCGTTTATCTTGCCGACCCTCAGATGACCCTTGACGTAGGGGCTATTGCCAAGGGCTACGCCGTTGAGCAGATTTGCCTTTATCTTGAAGAAAAGGGCGTAACGGACGTGCTCCTTAACGTGGGCGGTAATATCCGTACAATAGGCTTCGCAGGGGATGAGGGCACTCCTTGGAAGGCGGGTATTGAAAAACCTGATACAGAAAACGAGGAAAAGCCCTTTATTGAATACGTTGAGCTTACGGGTGAGGCAATTGTAACAAGTGGCTCATACCAACGCTTTTACGTGGTGAACGGTGAAAATTACCACCATATAATAGACCCCCAAACCCTTATGCCCGGCACAAAATACAAGTCGGTTTCCATAATTACAAATGATTCGGGGCTCGGCGACGCCTTTTCAACGGCACTTTTCCTTATGGATTACGAAGAGGGTATGGCACTTGTTGAAAAGACCGAAAACATCGAGGCTATGTGGGTTTTACCCAACGGTGAGCAAAAATATTCCTCAGGCTTCGAGGACTATACCTTTGAATATGAAGTACAATAAATATTACTAACTACCCTTCACATCGTGAAGGGTTTTATTTTACCGTCTTTAACAACTCGCTGAAATCGTGTGGTGGCAGATTCACCTCGGTGGTACCGTTTCTTTTAGCAACGCCCTTTTTTGCATTTTCGGCATTTATCTTGCATTTTTTCTCATATTCCTTTCTGTCCCTGTCAAGGGCGGATTTTATAAATGCAAAAATTATACCAAGAACGGGGTCGTTAAAATTGGGTGGCGTCTGGTCCTTAGCGTATCTTATCATTCCTCTGAAAAGCTCACCCAACTGCCTGTCATCAATACTGCTAAAGGGCTCCGCCCAATCAAAATAAACCAAAAAACTCTTTTTTTCTTTCATCAAAAATTATCCTTTCATTAAACAGAACATTTGTTCTATTTAAATTATAACACGGGATTTTTGCCATTTCAACCCGGAAAGACAGAAAGTTAAAAAAATTTCAAAAAAAGCGAAGCCTCGCCTCCCTGCTTTAGGAGGGAGGGGGCAAGGAACACGACCGCCGCCTGTGGCGGATGCAGGGAGTGTGAGTTGGCGTAGCGGTCAAAATTGTGCGAAGTGAACAACGAGCAAACAATTTTGGGCACCGCAAGAGGACTTAACAGCATTGATAGTTATAAATAAAAGTTTTAAGCGTGGGAGTAATAAATTTATGTCAGACGGTGGAGGGTCCCAACAGCTTATTGTATAAATTAAATTTGTAAGGTGTGGTGGATAGTTCTCTTGCGGTTTGTCTTCAGTTTGATAGAACAATAAACCCCCGTAGGGGCTAGGCTTGCCTAGCCCGCAACAGTAAAATCCACAATAAAACCAACGGGTCAGGCGAGCCTGACCCCTACAGTAATTTATTGTTTTCATCAACTTAATCTACAATCGGAAGCGAAGCTTCCCCGACAATTACGCATTACGAATTATGAATTACGCATTCGCTACCGACCGCTAACGATGGCAGCCGATATAGATATAGAAATAGATATAGATATTGATATAGACATAGAGATAGACCGTAGAAATAGCTATGGAAGTAGAGCCGGACAGAGGTATGGATTCAGATTCTGTGTTGGAAAAATTTTCTCTTTTTCGCAAAAACACAGTGCCAATAATTCATCAAAATTACTTGATTTAATAAGGGCTAAGCCGTATAATAATTGTAGTTTGGTTGGTGATAATATGAATACTTATTTTAACGAAATAACTTCAATTCCCGTTAACAGAACGGGTACGGGTACAGTTTATAAAATACCCGCAGGTGCTATGTGCGGCAACGGTGATTTGGGCGTTGTTTTTGACAATGACGACAAAAACCTTGTTATCCACCTTTCAAAATGTGATTTCTGGAAGTTTATGACGGGAGCACATACTGAGGGCGGAATTAAAACCGTCGGTGACCTTATAATCAAAAACGTTGATTTCGGCAAATACAATATTAAGCAGTATTTTGACAAAGGGCTTCTTGATTGTAGCTTTAATAATATGTCGATGGAGCTTTTTGTTGCGCCCGATAACCGCATTTATTTTGAAATAAAAGCACCCGAGGGTGTGAGCCCCGAGGTTTCGGTTGCGCTTCCCGATACCTGCGGCTCGGTAAATTCCGAGGTAACCGAGAACGGTGTTTTGTGCCGTTCACGTAAATTCTGCGGTGCGGACGTTATTATGGAATCAGGCGTCAGCGTAGCTTTAAAGGCTATCAGCACTAAAACAGAGGGTGGCTTTAACGTCACACGCTACTGTGCTTCGGTTTCTTCAAATTTTGATGCCGATGATTACGTAAAAAACAGTATCGATTTGACCCTTAGTGCCGATTATGACGGTGATAAGGCAAAAACTCAAAGCAAGTGGGAAAGCTTTTTCTCACAATCCAAGGTGACCCTTCAGGACAAGGTTATTGAGGGCTACTATAACTCAAGCCTTTTCCACCTTGCAGGCTGTATGGGTAACACCAAATTCCCTCCCGGTCTTTTCGGTAACTTTATAACCGACGACTTTTTCCCTTGGGCAGGGGATTACCATATGAATTATAACTACGAGGCGCCCTATTACTGCATCTTCTCCGCCAATCATCCCGAGCTTTTTGAGGGATATATGGAGCCCATTAACGATATGAAGGCAGAGGCAGCCAAAATGGCTAAGCTTTTCGGTTGCGGCGGCTATATGTTCCCCGTAAGCTTCGGACCCAAGGCTCTTGACGTTTACTCTCAGGCGGATTGTAAGGAGCACGGCATACTTTTCCTCGGTCAGAAAAGCCACGCCGCCTACGCCTGTGTTATTCCCTTAATGCATTGGTTCGCAACCTACGATAAGGACTATGCCAAGGAAAATTATTACGATTTTGTGCTTAATACCGCCAAATTCTGGGAGGATTACCTTGTTAAAAGGGGCAAACGCTACGTTATTAAAGGTGACGCCGCCCACGAAATTCCCTATTACCGTGGCAAAAAATTCAAATATATCACCCATTGCGGTCAGGTTAACACCGTCAATGCAATAAACTCACTTGGTCTTGTTAAGCTCCTTTTCAAGGGTGTTTACGATATGGCTAAGGAGCTTGGTCTTAATAGCGAAAAATACCCCCTTTGGGAGGATATTAACGCTAATTTAAGCGATTTCCCCGTGTTCATCAAGAAGGGTAAGCGTTGCTTCAGATATTCCCATTTCGGCATAAGCTGGCGTGACGACAACACCGTGGGACTTCAGCATATTTATCCCGCATCGCAAATAGGCTTCAATTCGGGCGAAAAGCTTCTTAAAACAGCCCGAAACACCTATTTTATTAACGACAGACGTCTTGATGACAACGGCTCAAACTCATATCTTCCCGCAGGTGCAAGAATTGGCGTTGACCCCCAATTCATTATCGACGGCATTCATCAGAATATTAATGAGTTTGCGCTTCCCAACAAGCTTTTCCGTCATCACGGCGGTGGTATTGAGCACCTTACAATGGTACCCGCCACCATCAACGAAATGCTTATGCAAAGCTACGAGGGAGTTATAAGATTGTTCCCCTGTTGGGATAATACCGACGCTTCCTTTGAAAACCTTCGTGCAGACGGTGCCTTCTTAGTGTCCGCAGAGCTTAAAAATAAGAAGCTTACAAGCCTTAAAATCAAGAGCCTTAAGGGCAGAAAATGTACCGTTGAAACCGACCGCTTTAATTCGGTTTCTCAGAAAACCGATGGCTTTAAGTCGGTTATAAGAAAAAGCGACGGCAAGGAAATTTCCTATGAAACAAACGGTAACACCATCACCTTTGCAACCGCCGAAAACGAAGAATATATACTTATATAAAGAAAAGCAGTTCCGAAAGGAACTGCTTTTTTGTCTGTATTTAGTTTTTATCAAAGCACCATTTCTGTTGCATTATAACTGCGGGAACGTAGTCGCTTTCCCTTGTGTAAAAGGCGGTAATCAAATCGCCGTTATCAAGCTCAATGGTCGAGGGGTAGCCCAAATCGTCCGTGTCATAGCCGTGGTGAATAATGCTTTCATCACTCCAGCTTTCACCGTTATCCGTGCTGAAAACCGCCCATATTCCGTAGGGTCTTTTTCTGTGGGAAAAGGTGGTAATAAGGGTGCCCGAGGAATGTAAAAACAGGTGTGCGGGTGCACCGCTGTCATCACGTACAATCTGCCTCGGCTTACTCCAGGTCACACCGTTGTCAAGGGATACGGTCTGATAAAGTGTAAAAATGGTCTCGTCCGCATTTTCTGCACGTAGGTGACAGATTATTTTTCCGTCAGGAAGCTGCAGTGCATTGGGCTCGTAAAAATAAAGGTCCTTGAACTCCTCGTATTTATATATGCCAAGCTCACCACGTAGGGTCATTTCACCCGTTTCGGTGTTAAGCACGTGGGCTTCAATGTGGTTGTGAATGCCAAGCCTTCTGCCAACCCACAAAACCGTGCCGTCATTAAGCACCGTGGGTCCGTGGGGTGATGAAACAGGGGACTTATATATTTTTCCGAAGCTTTCGCCACAGTCGTTGCTTATTCTGAAGCTGATGCCAAGAGCCTCCGCCTCATCCTCGGGTGAAACGGAATTTATGTAGTCAAAGCACTCCTGAGTCTGTGGCATATTTTCCCTTTGAAATTCAAGGGTGTTGTTGAAGGTGGTTGCAATAAGCCCACTTTCACCAAAGGTGCAAAGACCCACGTCACGGTCGTCAAGAACTGTATCAAAAACGGGCACGGGCTTAGAGTAGGTTTCGCCGTTATCATCGCTGAATGCAAGCACACCCTTACCGAAGGGGCAAATATGCTCCACACGGTAGCCCGAAGCACCAACACAAATTCTGCCGTTCTGAAGCCTCGCAATAGTGGGCCAGGCAAAATAAGCGTGGTGGCTTTCGGTGTTGGTCATAACCACCTTGGGTGAGCCCATTAATTTAATATCCAAAAAATCACCTCAAAATTTTAACCGATTGCAATTTTAAAGCATATTGGCAAATCGTTTTTAAATTCACCCTTAAGGCTTATTTTAAGGGCTTCCTCATCCCTTGTAAATTCAAGTTTTTCGTCACTTCCCAAAAGCTCAATGCCCTCAATCAGGTAATCGTGGGGATTGTGCTTGCGAAGTGTTTTTATTTCAACTTGCTTCGAGGGTCTCATCTGGAACACGTAAAGGTAACAGTTTTTGTAGGTGAAGCGGAAGTCCTTGCTTGTGAATGCCTTTTCCTCATTATCCTTGAAGAAGCCGTCCTCGGCGTTTACCTCGCCCTCACCGAATTGCTTCCAGAAGGTCGTGCCGTAAATACCCTCGCCGTTTGTTTCAAGCCACTCACCAATGTCAAGAAGCACCCTTGTTTCCTCGTCGGTAATGGTGCCGTCGGGCTTGGGGCCTATGTTAATAAGCAGGTTGCCGTTTTTAGAAACTATGTCAACAAGGTCGCAAATAACCTGACGTGAGGATTTATATTCGTTGTCCTTTTTGTAGCCCCAAGAGGTTTTGCCGATAGCCGTATCCGTCTGCCAATAAACGGGTGAAATACCGCTTAAGGCACCACGCTCAACGTCAAAGGTGGCAACCGTAGGGGGGAAAGCCTCGTGCTTGTAGTTTATGGTAACCTCCTTGCCCCATTCATCGGCTCGGTTGTAGTAATATGCACAAAGCTTTTTTAAATAGGGCTTAAAGGAGTGGTTGTGTATCCACCAGTCAAAATAAAGCACCGAGGGATGATATTTGTCCACAAGCTCACACGTGCGCACAAGCCAGTCCTCAAGCCATTCCTTACTTGCGCCCTTTGAATAGGTGTCGGCGGTGTGAATGTGAAGCTTGTCTGAATGGAACTCGTCGCAGTAAACGGCGGGGCCGTAAAAATCCCTGTATTCCTCGTCGTTTACGTCGCTTTCGTAGGCTCTGCCACCGTTCATAAAAAAGTAGTGCTCGGCTCGGTGGGTTGATGTGCAAAGCTCAAGTCCGTGCTTGTCACAGGCGGACTTTAACTCACCCACAACGTCACGGCAGGGGCCCATTTCCTTTGAATTCCAACGGTTGAACTCGGTGTCGTACATAGCAAAGCCGTCGTGGTGCTCCGCGACGGGCATTACGTATTTCATACCCGCCTTTTTGAAAAGCTTAATCCATTCCTCGGCGTCAAAATTTTCTGCCTTGAACATGGGTATAAAATCCTTGTAGCCGAATTCACTCTGCTTGCCGTAGGTTGCAACGTGGTGCTTGAATTCGTTTGAGCCCTCCCAGTACATTTCGCGGGAGTACCACTCACCGCCAAAGGCGGGTACGGAGTAAATGCCCCAATGAATAAACACACCAATTTTGTCGTGCATATACCATTCAGGCACCTTGTGGTGGGAGAGGGAAGCCCAATCGGGCTTGTACTTGCCCTTTTCGTTTACCTCGTCAATAAGCTTTAAATATTCGTTGGTCGTCATAGGGTTACCTCGTAATTCTTATTTTAAAGTAGCTTTAAAAAGTCTTGCACCGTGGGGGTTAACCTGAGCCTTGAAGCAGCCGTCGGTTACCGTGTACTCCTGGTGAGCCCACATATCCCAAATGCAGTATTTCACACCGCCCATTGAAATATCCCTGACGTCAAAGGCAATTTCTCGCTCCTTGTCATCGGTGTTGAATAATGCAATATACTTGCAGTCTTTGCCGTTTGAGGTCCATATAATCTCACCCTTGCCGTCAATTTCCTCACGCTTGAACTGTCTTGCACCGCTTGAGGTTTTAAGCATATCAATAAGCTCTCGGTTCTGTAAAAGTGAAAGGGTGAATTCGTCGTTTTCACGCATTTCGCCACCCATCATAAGGGGTGAGCGGAAGATACCCCAAAGGGTCATCATTGTAATCTGCTCGTCGTGGGTGAAGCGGGTGTAGCGGTTTCTGTATTGGGGAAGCTCCTCGGTAATCTGAATTCTGCCGAGGGGGAGCATATCGCAGTCGGGCCATGCACCGGGCTGAACGTATTCCTGCCAGGCGTAGCAACGCTCAAACATAGCGTGAAGCTTGCTCCACTCATCCCAGAAGTCACCGGTCATACGCCACATATTAGCGTGTGCCGCAAGATGCTCGTGCTCCCACACGGGTGCGGGACCGGGTGAAAGACTGAGCACCATATCCCTGCCGCATTTGTCAATGGCTTTTCGTATCATTTCAATTTCTTTTCGAGCCGAGTAGGGGTCGTCGGGGAACATCTCGGTGTTAGCAATATCATCGCATTTTATGTAGTCCACGTCCCAGGAAGCGTATAGCTCAAAAATAGAGTCATAGTATTCCTGAGCACCCTTTTTGTCGTGGTAAAGCCCGTACATATCGGGGTTCCAGGCACAAATTGAGGTGGGCTTTGCAATCATATCGGCGGTGATGCCGTCGCACTTTATTTTGGTGTGCTGGTGAGCCGCCTGACGGGGAATACCCCTCATAATATGAATGCCGAATTTAAGACCAAGGGAGTGTACGTAATCCGCAATGGGCTTGAAGCCCTTGCCACCCGCAGAGGAGGGGAAACGCTCAACCGAGGGAATAAGACGTGAATATTCGTCCATTCTGAGGGGTGCAAAATAGTTGTAATAAAAACTGTTTGCCGTGGGCTCGGACCATTGAATGTCGCAAACCACGTATTCCCAACCGTAGTCCTTAAGGTGCTTTGCCATATAATCGGCGTTTGCAAGTAATTGTTCCTCGTTAACAGCCGCACCGTAGCAGTCCCAGCTGTTCCAACCCATGGGGGGAGTAAGTGCTAATTTTTTATGCATAGGTTTACCTCTTATTCTTCAATCTGTTTCATAATCTCGTCGTAGGTGATTACGTTGCCGTGCTTTGTAAAATCAACGGTTTTACCCAAAATACGGATGTTATCAACAAGGGGCTTGTTGCTTGTGTAAATGGGCTTACCGGGAGTGATGGGGTAAATGCCGAGGCAACTGAAAATGTACCAAGCGGCAGTTGAGCCGTTGTCCTCGTCACCGGGGAAGCCGTCATCCCTCCAAGAGAAGCCCTCGGCACAAATTCGCTTGAGCCAATATTCCGCCTTTTGGGGCTCACCAAGGTAGGTGTAAATAAATGGAATGTGGAAGCTCGGCTGGTTTGAGATAGCGCATTGACCCCAATCGCAAGCTGCCATTTCGGTCATTTCGTGAATTTCGTAGTTGTAGCCGCCCACTCTGTAGTCCGCAGGGGTTGCGAAAAATTCGTCGAGCTTCTTAATAAGACCCTCTTTACCGCCGTAAAGGTCTGCAAGACCCTCAATATCGTGCTGAACCGCAAAGGTGGTCTGCCAAGCGGCGGCCTCCGTGTAGTCAAGACCCCATTTTACGGGGTCAAAATCGGGTCTGAAATTACCCTCGGAGTCCCTTGCTCGCATAAAGCCCGTTTCCTTGTCAAAGAGGTTGGCGTAATTTTTGGAGCGTGCAAGGTATTTTTCCTTTTTGTCATCATAGCCGAGAATACCCGCAACCGTGGCAATGCAATCGTCAAAATACGCCGCGTCAAGGGTAAGGTTTACGCTTTCACGGTATTTGTCGTAGGGCACGTAGCCAAGGGTGAGGTAATCCTCACAGCCCTCTCTGCCGTAGGCAGGTACGGTTGAGGATTTGTTGGCGTGGTGCTCCATACCCTCAAATGCTGTTTCAAGCAATTCCTTTGAAATAAGGTTTCTTGTAGCAACGTCCGCAATAACGGCGTCAATGGCGGTGCTTGGCATACAGTTTTGTGCATCACCCGCAGTCCAACGGGGGAGCCAACCGCCGTCCTTGTAATCCTGAATGTAGCCCTCAATAATCTCGGGTAAAATATCCTTGGCAACAATGGCGTAGAAGGGGTAGTTTGTGCGGTAGGTATCCCAGAAGCCGTTGTCGGTGTATCTCACACCCTTCAGAACCTTGTCCGCAGAGGGTGAGTAGTGAATGGGTTCGCCGTTCTCGTCGGGCTCGTAAGCCTTATGAGGGTACAGGAACGTGCGGTACATACAGCTGTAAAAGGTCTTCATAGTGTCCTCGTCAGCGTCAATTTCAATTTTGGAAAGGTACTCGTTCCAGATACGTGCATTTTCCTCTTTAAGTTCATCAAAGCTTGAGTAAACCGAGTCGTGCTGAAGATTTCTGAGCGCCTGCTCGTAGCTTATAAAGGATGTGGCAACGGTGAAGGTTACGTCCTTTTTCTTAAGGGCAATGTGAATGCCCGTGCCCTCACCCGAAATGCCGAGAGAGTGCTCGGTGTGGCAGGTGTCACGGTTACCTACAAGTATATTATCAACGTCAACACTGTCATCATCAAATTGGAAAACGTAGTAGCCCTTAAGGGTGCCCTTGTCGTGACTTTTACCACCACGGTTACAGTCCGTCCAACAGTAAAGACGGTTGTTGTCTTTGTCAAATTCATATTCGCAATGTCTTTTAACGGGCAAAACTGAAATAAAGCGGTCAAAATCCTTTTTGAAGCTGAGCCTTACGCAGGCGCCGTATTCCGTGGGCGTAAGCTCAAAATCACAGAACGAGCGCTTAAGGTAGCATTTAAGGTAGTGGGGCTCAAGAATCGCCTTTTCGGGGTCGTAGCCCGACCAACAATCCTCAAATTTAACGTAGGGCGTCTCAATCTGGGGCATCATAGTAAAGGCGCTGTGCTCACTAATCCATGGGCTCGGCTGACGTGTCAGACGAATGCCCTCAACGGAGCGGTCACCGGGATGATAGTACCAGCTACCCCTTGAGGTCTCGGTCTGCAAACAGAACGCCGCAAAGCCAAAGGGCTTCTGAACAAGGGGCAGGGTGTTGCCCTGCGAAAAACGATGCAGGGATTGCGACCCCTGCTTAATGTTGACGTATTTAAGATAATCCATAACAATACCCGCCTTCAATGTCATTAGATAGTGATAAGCATTTGCAGTATCAATTGACTATAATTTGCAATGTCAATTGACTATAATTTGCAATGTCAATTAACTATAATTCGCAGTATCAATTGACTATAATTCGCAGTATCAATTGACTATGGTTTGCAGTATCAATTGACTATAAACAACTATAATAAAACCATACCCCAATCATACCACAAACCCCCACCATTTTCAATTATTGCCATATACCAAAAATCCCTCCGAATTTAGGTGAATTAATACAAAAGCCACACCCAATAACCCCCGAAGCCCCTTTTATAGTATTATAATTTGTTGAAAAATAAAAACTGATGTATTATAATATATTCTGTGTAATTATAAACTCCGATTGTGACGGATAAAAGGGAGAGAATTATGGCTATCAGTAAAAAACTTGAAATCATATATCATAACGGTCAACCTGACGGTATTCGTTCTATCAGAAGGCATCTTTCAACGATGACTACTTATGTCATCCCACGCACATTGCTTTCTGAAGCGAAGAAACTTTCAGGTATAAATCGTCCAGGTATTTATTACTTGATAAGTGAAAATGATGATAACAAAATTGCTCAGATATATGTTGGTCAAACACGTAATGGTGTTGCAAGACTTGATGACCATAATCGTTCTAAAGATTTCTGGAACAAAGCAATTATGTTTTTAGCTGATAATAAAACCTTTTCTCTTGATATGATAAGCGGTCTAGAAGCTTTTGCTATCAACAAAGCTCATGACTCAAAACGCTACAAGGTTGAAAATTCAGTAAACCCCAAATATGAGATTGATGAATATGACCTTCCGTTAATTGAAGAAGTCTATGAAGAAATCAAATTCATCATGGCTACTCAGGGTTACAAAATGGAAAATGCCAAAACCACTTTGAACGAGACAAACACCTTACATACTACTCGTAATAATATTGTTGCTTTTGGTGTGTACGATGGCGAGAACTTTGAAGTGCTTGAAGGTTCTCAAATTGACATGTCGCGCAAAGGTCGTTCTTCTGTTGTCGACCAACAGCGTGAATCAGCTATTAAAAATGGCGATATCGTATTGAAAGATGGTAAATATTATTTAACTATTTCAATGTCTTTCACATCACCAAGTTCAGCTTCTTGCTTCGTTTTAGGTGGTTCAACAAATGGCTGGACCGAATGGAAAGATAAAGATGGCAAGACCCTTGATGAGATTTATAGAAAATAAACACAACATAGTGTGGAGGAATTTATAATGGCTAAAGTAGCTAAACCTAAAAAGGAAATAACAATGGAAGAAGCTTTGTGGAAGAGTGCAGATAAGCTCCGTGGTTCAGTTGAGCCTGCGGAGTATAAACACGTTGTTCTTAGCTTGTTCTTTCTTAAATTTGCAAGTGATAAATTTGAAAAGCAGAGAAAAACTATTGCTGAAAAATTTGGAGAAAAATTCATTGATAATATTGCTTTCTACACTAAAGATAATGTATTTTTTCTTCCTGAAGAAAGCAGATGGTCATATATCATTGAACATGCAAAACAAGATGATATTGCACTTAAGATAGATACTGCTCTTTACACTATTGAAAAAACAAATCCTGCTCTTAAAGGTGCATTGCCGGACAACTATTATTCTCGTTTACATATTGATACAGTTAAATTAGCATCATTACTCGATGAAATCAATCGTATTAATACTGATGATGAAGAAAACGATATAATCGGTCGTGTGTATGAATACTTTTTGAGCAAGTTCGCTCTTGCAGAAGGTAAAGGTAAGGGTGAATTCTATACTCCTAAATGTATTGTTAATTTGATTGCAGAAATGCTTGAACCTTATGATGGTACTCTTTATGACCCTTGTTGCGGTTCTGGTGGTATGTTTGTGCAATCAATGAAGTTCGTTGAGGCTCATAGCGGTAACAAAAAGAAAGTTTCTATTTATGGACAAGAATACACAAATACTACTTTCAAACTTGCAAAAATGAATCTCGCCATTCGTGGTATTGCTGCAAACCTTGGTGAAATGGCAGCAAATACTTTTAGCAACGACCAACACAAAGACCTTAAAGCAGATTTCATTATGGCGAACCCACCTTTCAATCAGAAGGAATGGAGAGCAGATAACGAGTTGGTTGATGACCCTCGTTGGAATGGATATGAAGCACCACCAACAAGTAATGCCAACTATGGTTGGATTCTTAATATTGTTTCAAAACTTTCTCAGAATGGTGTAGCAGGTTTCCTTCTCGCTAATGGTGCTCTTTCTGATGATGGCACTGAACTTAAAATCAGAAAACAGCTTATAGAGAATAACCTTGTTGAAGCAATAATTATTTTACCAAGAAACTTGTTCTACACTACTGATATTAGTGTTACACTTTGGATTCTCAATAAGAACAAGAAGGCTCGTGTTGTTGAACAAAACGGTGAAATTAAACGCTATCGTAACAGAGAAAAAGAAATTCTTTTTATGGACCTTCGTCAGATGGGTAGTCCTTATGAAAAGAAATATGTAGAGTTGACTGAAGAAGACAGAGCAAATGTTACTTCTGTATATCACGCTTGGCAGCAAGAAGGATATGAAGAAACTTATCAGGATGTGCCAGAATTCTGCTACTCAGCTTCTTTCGATGAAGTTAAAGAAAAAGGCTTTACCCTTGTTCCAAGCCGTTATATTGAATTTATCAACAGAGATGAGAATATCGATTTTGACACTAAGATGAAAACACTTCAAGAAGAATTAAAAGAACTTCTCGTTGCTGAAGAAAAGTCAAAAGCTGACCTTCTTGCCGTATTTAAGGAGTTGGGTTATGAAATCGAATTATAAAAAACTAGGCAAATACATAAGACAAGTTGATATTCGTAACATCGAAGTTAAAACAGATAATTTGCTCGGTGTTTCTGTGGCAAAACAATTTATTCCTTCAATAGCAAATACTGTTGGAACAGATTTCACTAAATATAAGGTCGTGAAAAAAGGACAGTTTACATACATTCCTGATACTTCAAGACGTGGAGACAAAATTGGCATTGCACTTCTTGAAGATTACGAAGAAGGACTTGTAAGTAACGTCTATACAGTATTCGAGGTCATAGACGAAAAAGAGTTGATTCCGCAATACTTGATGCTTTGGTTCAGCAGACCTGAATTTGACCGTTTCGCAAGATTCAAGTCACACGGAAGTGTTCGAGAAGTAATGGATTGGGATGAAATGTGTAATGTTGAATTGCCAATACCAACATACGAAGAACAGAAGCAGATCGTAGACAGCTATAATGCCATTCTGGATAGAATTGCAATAAAGAAGCAGATAAATGATAATTTAGCGGCTTGATAAGGTTTGCAAAACAGTTTCGGACAACTTATTCAAAAGCCTGATCTCCGCACAGTTGCTCATAATGGTTTTAATATGAGGAATGTGTTGCTGATTGAATGTGTCAATAACTGTTTGC
>JAFYLQ010000050.1 GCA_017550105.1 Clostridia bacterium
GATAGCACCAGCCTGACCTGTAACGCCACCACCGTTTACACGGCAAACAACGTCATACTTATCAGCAGACTCTGTAAGAGTGAGAGGCTGACGAACGATAAGTTTAAGTGTTTCAAGACCGAAATAATCGTCGATATCTCTGTCGTTGATTGTTACCTTGCCTGTGCCGGGATATACACGAACACGAGCAACAGATTTTTTTCTTCTACCTGTTCCGTAGAAATATGCTTTGCTTTCGTACATAATAGTTGCCTCCTCCCTTAAAATTCTCTAACGATAGGCTTCTGAGCTGCCTGTTCGTGCTCTGCACCAGCATATACACGAAGACGAGCCATAGCTGCTCTACCGAGAGTGTTGTCGGGGAGCATACCCTTAACGGCCTTCTGAACTGCGAATTCGGGTTTTTCCTTCATAAGGATACCGTACTTAACAGATTTCATATTGCCAACGTAGCCTGTGTGATGATGATAGTATTTGTCCTCAAGTTTGTTACCTGTGAGAACTACCTTTGCAGCGTTGATGATGATAACGCTGTCGCCGCAATCAGCGTGAGGAGCGAATGTGGGCTTGTGCTTACCACGAAGAAGAACAGCAGCTTCAACAGCAACTTCGCCGAGAGTTCTGCCTTCTGCGTCGAGTACATACCACTGGCGCTCAGTTTTGCCTTTAGGCATATAAGTAGACATAACAGTTACCTCCGATATAGTTTCGGGGCATAAAAACCCCGCATTGCCTTGATATATTATCACAGCAATACGGGAATGTCAACACTTTTTTTATAAGATTTTTATATATCAAACACTATCTCTTGTTTTCTCGTTTTTTCTCGTTTTTTCATAGTGTTTTCTCTTGTGGCAAATTTAAAAAAGTGTACAATTTACACATCTTTTATTTGGCAAGTTTGCTATAATCCTTAACCACGTCAATACGGCTCTTACGACGTTTTCGACGCTCCCTTTCGTTCTTAGTACCAAAGAACAGAACGATTAAAATTACAACAATTATGATAACTGCAATTATGAAGCCCTTGGAGCTCATAATTTTTTCGAGCCAATTGAACATTGCCCAAAGGTAATTCTTTTTAACGTCATCCTGAGCAACAAGGGTTATTGATGCAATATACACTCCCTCGTACACAACCTCTGCCTTGCCGATGACGTCACCTTTTTTAACAGGCGCATCAACCTCCTCAGGGAAGCCCTCGGCATACTCGATTTTCATATTATCTATATCAATATCCCTGTGTACAACGGCGCTTATATTATCATTGGGCACCAATGCAACGTAATCGTTACCTCTGCCATATTTAACCTTAACCTCACCAACGTTGTAGGACGTGTCGGCAAGCTCCTTCATTTTAACGTTTGAAAATGCCCAACGAAGCATATAGCGGCACATCAAATAGGCGGTATTTCTGTACTCGCCGTCAGCCACGTATTTGTCGTTACCCTTCATTGCAATGGAAATATAGGTGTATCCGTCCTTGGTAGCACTTGAAATAAGGCAACAACCCGCTTTGTCGGTAGTACCGGTTTTAAGACCGACAGCACCCTCGTAATAGTAGTAGGAGTAGCTATTAAGTAACGGGTTGGTATTATACAGGTAACGGACGTCACTTTTATTTGTAGCAGGCATTGTTTTGCCGTATTTTGAAGAAATCTTTTTAATATGGTCGTTTGAAAGTGCCTTTTTTGCAATAAGATACATATCGTTAGCGGTTGTACGATTTTGCTTATCACTATCAAATCCCGCAATAGTTTCATCGTCAAGACCATGGGGATTAGCAAAATATGTATCCTTACAACCCAGCTCTTTAACGTAGGCATTCATATCGTCAACAAAGGCGTTAACATCACCGTTACCGAAATGCTCAGCAATTGCCAAAGCAGCATCGTTACCACTCATAAGGAAAAGGCAATAAAGAAGCATTTCAAGTGTAACCTGCTCCCCTGCCTTAAGACCTGCAATGGAGCTACCCGTACCCAGAAGACTGTCAATAGTTTTTTCAGAGCAGGTTATAACCGTTTGCAAATCGTTGCATTTGGAAAGAGCAACAAGGGCGGTTGTTACCTTGGCAAGTGATGCAGGGGCAGTAATCATATCGGCATTTTTACTGTAGATAACCGTATCCGTATCCGCATTTACGAGCAAGGCAATATCGGTTTCGTATTCGGGGGCATCAATGTCATAATAGCCATTTTTAGTCTTCACGGCATTTTCATCCTCTGCCGCAAGACCTAAAACAGATATGGGTAAAGTGAATAACAAACAAAATATTAAAATCAGCAATTTTTTCATAGACAATCACCGTTAAATGTTATAATATATATATAATAGTATTAATTAAATACAGTATATCATTTTTTTCGACAGAATTAAATACTATTTTTATAAAAAAGGAGAATAAATTTATGGTTTTTGTAACCGGTGATACACATGGTGACCCCAAAAGACTTTCCAAAAGCGTTCTTAAGGACCTTAACGAGGGCGACACCCTTATTGTGTGCGGTGATTTTGGCTTTATATGGGACAGGTCCAAAGCCGAACAGAAAATTTTAAAATCTCTTTCCAAAAGAAAATACAATATCTGCTTCATTGACGGTACACACGAAAATTTTGAGCTTCTTAACGCCTACCCCACCACTAACTGGAACGGCGGTAAGGTGCATCAGATATCCGACAATATTTATCACCTTATGCGCGGTCAGATTTTCACCATTGACGGGTTAAAAATCTTCACTATGGGCGGCGGTGAAAGTCCCGACCTTGAATCACGTATTGAAGACAATCCTTGGTTGAAATACGAAATACCCTCAAAGGACGAGCTTCTTGAGGGTGCTACAAACCTTGAGGAGCACGATTGTAAAATCGACGTTATCATCACCCACGAGCCCTCTTCCACAATCAAGAGCTTCTTAACCCTCGGTGAAAGTGACTCTGTTCGTGTTACTACCCTCAACGCCTATTTTGACGAGCTTTCAAAATGCAGTGAATTCAGCCGTTGGTTCTTCGGCAGTCTGCATCTTGATAAATATATTTCAAACACTTACATCGGTGTTCACAAGGGCATTGTTAACGCTCACACAGGTGAAAGAATAAAATTATAATTAGGTGATATTATGAAAAAACAAGTTAACAAAAGGAAGCTGAAAAAGGTTCTTCTGTCCGTTGTTTGTGTAATCCTTGTAATTACCATTGCTTTAGGTACGGTGGCTTTTATTGCAAACTACCCCGACAACAGAACTCCCGTATTCGCAGATACCGAAAAAAAGGCGGACAAAAAAGCGTTCGATGAGGGAGAGTTCAAATTGGGAGAGTATGATTTAGTTGTATCCGTTAACGGTGACGACGAGGCGGACGGCACCTTAGAAAAGCCCTTAAAAACCTTAAAGGCTGCTAAAGAGAAATTAAAATCACTTAGCCTATCCGAGGATGCACATATTACTGTATGGTTCAGAGAAGGCACTTATGCCTTTCTTGATACAATTTCCTTTGATGAAACGGATAAATGCAACGTTATTTACCGTTCATATCCCGACGAAGAGGTTGTCTTTACAGGCTCAAGGGAGATTAAAGGTAATTGGAAGGAAACAACAATCAATGGCGTTAAAGCCTTTGTAACGCCCATTTCCGTTAAAACTGATGAGGATTATTTCCGTTCACTTTTCAAGGACGGCAAACGTCTTTCACGTTCCAATTATCCCAAAGAGGATTTCTTAAAGGTTAAGGACCCGAAGCTCGATGAAGCAATTGTTCCCGAAACAGACCCTGATTTTTTCACACATTCTGCAGTATTTTATGCAAACGCTTCTGACTTGCTTGAATTCAGTAATCCGCAGGATATTGACGTAAGGCTTATGCACTTCTGGTGCGACGAGCTTCTGCCCATACATTCTGTTGATACCAAAACAGGCAGAATCGAAACCCAGAAGCCAACCTCAATGACAATCAGAGTTGAGGATAACTACATATTTGAAAACGTTAAGGAAGCCCTTACACTACCCGGTGAATGGTATCTTGACCGCACTGAAGGTAAGCTTTATTATGTCCCTGAGGAGGGTGACACAGTAGACAATACTGTGCTTTATGCAGGTAAAACCGAGCAGCTTATTACAATAAATAACGCTCACAATATCACCTTCCAAGGCATTAATTTTGAAAAAACCGATTGGGACCATGCGGGTAAGGATTACGGCTTCTACGGTAAGGCTTTTGATGAATCACATCCCTTATACAAAAACATAAAGTATAACGGCGTTCATCCTCAGGCGGCTTTTGAGACTCCTGCGGCAATACTTATTGATTCATCAAGTGATATCAACTTCACTAACTGCACCTTTGAAAACATTTCTTATACTGCAGTTAAATTTGAAAAAGCCTCGAAGGATTGTAACATCACAAGTTGTTTATTTAACGAAATAGGCGGTAACGCTATATTCATTAACGGTGAATTTGTTGTTCCTGCCACCACACAAAACATTGACGTTACGGACTGTCACATTGGTAACTACGGCAGAATTTTTAATAATGCCATTGGCATTCTTCTTACTCACGCTATTGACTGTGACCTTACACATAACGAGATTCACGACGGTTGGTACACGGGCATTTCCGTTGGTTGGAACTGGGGTTATGCGGATAATCCCACAAACAACATTAATATAAGCAACAACCTTATTTACAACATCGGTAACGGTTGGCTCTCTGATATGGGCGCCATTTATACCCTCGGCATTCAGCCCGATACAGTCATTTCCGAAAATATAATCTACAACGTAGGTTGCGACGAGGGTCGCTACGGCTACGGCGGTTGGGGTATTTATCTTGATGAGGGCTCATCCGAGATACTTGTTGAGAAAAACCTTGTATATGACTGTTCATCCCAGACCTTCCACCAGCATTATGGTAAGGATAATATGATAAGAAACAATATTTTCGCCTTCGGCGGTGAGGGTCAGTTCAGAATAACAAGACGTGAGGAACACAACTCACTGTACCTTTACAACAACATTCTCGTTGGTGATGATACACCAATGTATTGGGAAACAACGGGTCTTGATTGGTTCAAGGACGACAGTAATTTATATTGGGATTACAACACATTCGGAAAAACAGTATATTCCGGTAGTTCAACCAATATTTTTGATAGTGAAAACATTCTTGGTATGTACGGCAGGGATTACTATAAAAACGGTGTTTTTGCCGACCCTCTTTTCAAGGATGTGGAAAACCGTGACTTTACACTTGCCGAGAACTCCCCCGCTTTTGAAGCAGGTTTTGAAAGATGGGAATACAACGCAGGTACTATAACTGAATTCTAAAAGTAAAACTCCGTAGGGAAATCCCTGCGGAGTTACTTTTAATCTTTAATTCCAAACACAATTTTTAAAACGCTACGCAAAAACTTAGGGCTTTGGTAAACTACAACTTTCATAAATCACCACTCCTTTACGTTTAATACATAATATGAGTGTAATTAAAAAGTGTTACATTTCCCACTCCTTAAGATTTTTAACATCATTATACATTGAAACGTAGCTTTCATGACGATTTTTATCGATATCACCGCTATTAAGCGCGTCAAGTATAAGGCAACCCTTTTCAACTGTATGTGAGCACGAGGTGAATTTACATTTACCTAAATAATCCTCAAACTCAGGGAAGCAGAAAGGAAGATTTTCTTTAACAATAACGTCACTTGTCTGTTCAATATCCAACGAGGAAAAGCCGGGGGTATCCGCAACCAAGCCGTTACCTATATGGTAAAGGGTTACCTCCCTTGTGGTGTGTCGTCCCCTGCCTAATTTATCGCTTATTTCACCTGTAGCAAGTGAGAATCTTTCATCAATGCAATTAAGAAGTGAGGATTTGCCTACACCTGTGTTACCTGTAAATACGGTGATTCCCTCACCTATCATTTCTTTGACCCTGTCAATACCCTCACCTGTTTTGCAACAAATCGAAGCAACATCAATACCTGCCTTGCGATAAATAGCCTCAAATTCAGTTGTATCACCAAGGTCACTTTTTGAAAAAACAACGCAGGGCTTAATACCCTTATCAACTGCAATAGCAGTCATTTTATCAATAACAAGTAGGCTTGGCACAGGCTCCTTAACAGATGACACAATAATCAATGTGTCGATATTCGCAACAGGCGGTCTTAAGAGGAAATTATTTCGTTCGGCTATTTCGTCGATTGTGTTCTCCTTGCCTTCACGAACGGTAATTGTTACCCTATCACCCGCAAGAGGGGTGATTTTCTTTTTTCTGAACGCTCCGCGAGCTTTACATTCATAAACCTCGCCGGCGGCTTCTACATAATAGAAGCCGCCGATACCTTTAATAATTACGCCGTTTAAAACCT
Organism: Clostridia bacterium; assembly: GCA_017550105.1. GTDB lineage: Bacteria > Bacillota > Clostridia > Oscillospirales > Acutalibacteraceae > DTU089. The sequence continues at coordinate 6,368 of JAFYLQ010000050.1, forward strand.
TTTCCATTTTATTTGTCCTTATGGATTTTCGATATTTTGTTCCGTATCATCAGGTAGTTCCTGAGGTGCCGCTACGTAAAGAATAATAGCAGACGCTTTATCTAAGTTGGTTGTGGTAGAATGGGGAGGATTCTGCTGTATAACAGTTCCTTCCGGTTCGTTACTGGGCAGTTCAAAAACAGTTATATTGTTATAGCCTGCCTGCTTGAGTTTTTCCTGTGCGGCAACTACATCCATACCCCTTACGTCGATGTAGAACGAAAGCGAATAATAACGTTCATTTGTAGCCGAAACAGGTTCTCTTGTAAAGTTAACGGAGCACTCATAATAAGGATTATCGTTTATATAAACCTTGATTTTAGACGCAGCGGAATCACCCTTAGTCTGAATTGTATACTTATTTACTGAGTTAGTATCTATGCTATTATCAGACACAAGTTTCTCATCAACATACAACTTAACGTTAACAGTGCCGACCTTGGAGGGAATATCAATAGTCTTATTGAAAACAACCTCACCAGAGCTAAGAGTCAAAATAACCTTATCGCCCTCTTTAACGGGAGAACCCTCTGCAGGTGACTGCATAACAACTCTGCCTTTTTCTATAGTAGAATCGACATATTCGCTTTTACTTACCTTCAAGCCCTGTTTTTCAAGAATTTTTTTGGCTTCCGCCTCAGTTTTACCTGAAACATCGGGCATTTTAAAGAGCTTACCTGCATCTTCATTTGCTGAATAATAGATTGTAACGTCACTACCTGCGAAGATACTTGAGCCTGCGGCGGGGTTAGTTTTTATAACCTCACCTATTTCGTATTTGTCGTCATTAACGGGTTCGAGCGTTACTCTAAATCCCATTGACTCAAGAGTATTGACGGCTTCCTGATAATTCTCACCTTCAAAATCAGGTACGATTTGTCCTTCTCCCGAAGTTGCAATATACAATCTTATTGTATAGCCTGTTGGAACTTCCGTACCCGCTTTAGGGTCCTGCTTAAATACACAACCCTCTTTACCATCACTGAAGGATTCGTAAGAAATCTCGAAATTGAAGCGTTCGTTAAACTCTTCGTTATTTTCAATCTCATCAATATAATTCATACCAATGAAATTATCAACCTCTATTTTCTTACCAACAAAGAGTGCCGGTACGCCATCCTTCAGGAACATTGCAATAAGCACAACAAGGAACACAAGAACCGCAAAACCGATACCTGCAACAACGCCGATAACCTTTGTGTTTATACGTTTCTCGGGAATCACATCCTGCACAGGTTCATAATCCTGTGCGTTAGCTTCATCAAATCGCGCACGCGCATCCGCAGACGGACTTACGGTTTTTATAACCTGTGTGGGTACCTCGGGCGAAGTAACTTTATTAACAAAACGTGTGGGTGCATCATCAACAAAAACAGTTCTGTAATCAAATTTTATATCAGGATTACGACGCAAATCCTCAATATCCATTAAAAATTCAGCGGCAGAGCAATATCTGTCACGAGGATTTTTTTGCATAGCCTTCATTGTTATCTGTTCAAAGCCAACGGGAATATTGGGATTAATCTTTCTGGGTGGTATGGCATTCTTGTTAACCTGCATAAGCGCAACGGACACTGCACTGTCAGCCTCGAAAGGCAATTTACCCGTTAACATCTCATAAAGAAGGATACCCATTGAATAAATGTCTGCTTTTTCGTCAGTGGGCTCACCCTTCGCCTGTTCAGGGCTTATATAATGAACTGAGCCAATGGCTTTTTCTGTCATTGTTTTAGTTTCGCCGTGACTGAAGCGTGCAATACCAAAATCGGCAACCTTTATTGTACCATTTTCAAGAAGCATTATATTTTGGGGCTTAATATCCCTGTGTACAATGCCCTTATCGTGAGCGTGCTGAAGTGCCTTAAGAATCTGGTTCATAAAGAATAAGGCTTCCTTCCAATCAATAACGCCACGCTCTTCGATATACTCTTTAAGAGTAATACCCTCAATATATTCCATAACAATATACTGTAATCTGTCACCAAAACTAACATCAAAAACCTTAACTATATTAGGATGCGACAAAACCGCAATTGCTTTAGATTCATTTTTAAATCTACGACGGAACTCTTCGTTGGCAAGATACTCTTCCTTAAGTATTTTAACAGCAACAATTCTGTCATCTATATTGTCGTAGGCCTTGTAAACAATAGCCATACCGCCAACACCGATGACATCGTGTATCTCATATCTTCCGTCTAATCTTTTGCCCACATAATTTTCCATACTTACTCTCCTTGACTGTCAGCAACTAACAATACCGCCGTAATATTATCACGGCTACCTGCCTCAATTGCCTTTTCAACAAGTTTTTCGGCTGAAGAATCAGCGTTTTCTTTAATAATATCAAGCATTTCATCCGCTTCAAGAGAGCCGCTTAAGCCATCTGTACAGATGAGAACACCTTTATCTTTACCAAGTTCTGCCAGGTCAAATTCAACGTCAACAAAACTGAGAATACCAACCGCACGAGTTATGATATTCCTGTCAGGATGAACCTTAGCTTCTTCCTCGGTTATTTTACCTGTATCAAAAAGATACTGAACCAAAGAATGGTCCTTTGTAATGAGTTCCATATTATTATGGAATATATATGCCCGGCTGTCGCCTACGTGTGCAATAACAGCCATACCTTTAATCACCATAACCGCAACAACTGTTGTGCCCATTCCCCTGAGTTCACGCTCACCTTGTGCCTGTGAAAATACGGCAGAGTTAGCGGCACATATTGCAGAATTAAGTAAATTCTGTGCAGTTTTAATTGTCATATTATCACGGTAACCACGCTTAATGGCATCGGATACCCTTTCCACACAAATTCTACTTGCAACCTGACCGCCTGAAACACCGCCCATACCGTCACACACAACTGCCCAGGCATCGCCATTTTCAAAAAGCCCTGCCTGATAATCATCCTGATTAGATTCTCTGAATGCACCTATATCGGTTTTAGCTGAAATTTTCACGGTGTTTCACCTCACTTTGCGGTTAAAAATTAGTTTTGATTTTCTTTTATTTTCTCGCGGCGCAACTGACCGCAGGAAGCGTTTATATCCGAGCCCAAGGTACGCCTTACAGTAACCGCATGGCCGTCCTTTTCAAGGATTGATTTAAACACGTTAATGCTTGAATCCGTGCTACGCTCGTGACCCTTTTCGGGCACCTCGTTAGCAGGAATAAGGTTTATATGACAAAGAATGCCCTTAAGACGTTTTGAAAGCTCCCTTGCACATTCGGGAGTATCGTTAACGCCCTTCATCATTGCATACTCAAAGGAAATACGTCTTGAGGTTGTATCAGCATAAATTTTACACGCCTTAAGAAGCTCATCAATATCCCAGCTTTTGTTAACGGGCATTATTTTTGAACGGATTTCATTATTTGGGGCGTGTAAAGACACGGATAAGGTCAACTGTAAGCGTTCGTTCAATAAATCATAGATACGCGGTACGATACCACTTGTTGACAATGAAATGTGACGCATACCGATGTTAAGCCCACGCTCGTCACTTACAAGCTGTAAAAACCTCATAACGTTATCGTAGTTATCAAGTGGCTCACCCATACCCATAAGCACGATACGGGAAATGCGCAATGATAAATCCCTTTGTGCGGTGTAAATCTGACCTAAAATTTCAGAGGGTGTAAGCTGACGCTTGAAGCCACCGATACCCGATGCACAAAAGGCACAACCCATTTTGCAACCAACCTGAGTGGAAACACAAATTGTATGACCATATTTATAGTCCATTACAACGCATTCAAGATACTCACCATCAGGCAAAGAAAACAGGTATTTTACAGTATTATCATACTGCGAAACAAGTTTTTTTTCAATAGTACAAGAAAATATGACAAAATTGTCATCTAATTTCTTAATTAAATCCTTGGAAATGTTAGTCATTTCATCAAAGGATTTTGCGCATTTTTTATGTAACCAATCATAAATCTGCGTTGCTCTGAATTTTGGAAGCCCCATAGCCTTAAGCTCCTGAGACAATTCTTCAAAGTTCATTGAAACAATATCTTTTTTCATAATCTACTTTCTTTCAAGCACGGCAATAAAGAAGCCGTCACAATTATTTTTATGCATCATAAGTGTCAGATAGTCGCCCTCGTCAATTGTTCGCTCAACTTCGGGCAAGGCTTTTACCGAAACAAAATCCTTATGCTCTTTTAAAAAGGCATCACATATTTTGCGGTTTTCGTTTGGGTTTACGGAGCAGGTTGAATAAACAAGCCGACCGCCCTTTTTAACGTAAGCCGAGGTGGTTTCAAGAATCTTACGTTGAATGGGTAAAAGTTCTTTTATATCATCAAGCTTTTTGTATTTGATTTCGGGCTTTTTACCGATTATGCCCAAGCCCGAGCAAGGAACGTCACATAAAACGTAATCACATTCGGGAATTTCGCTATTAAAAACTGTTGCATCATTAACCATTGTATTAATGCAGTTAAGACCAAGTCTTTCGGCTCCGTCTTTTATGAGCTTGGTTCGTGACTCATATATATCACAGGAATACAAAGCCCCTTTATTGCCCATATATTGCGCTAAAGTAAAGGTTTTGCCACCGGGTGCGGCACAAACGTCAAGAACTATACTATTTTCCATCGGATTCAGAGCCTTAACACAAAGCTGGGAAGAAATATCCTCCACGTGGAAAAGTCCGTTTTTATATGCTTGAAGGTCATAAACGGCTTTATTAATATCTATTTCAAGAGCGTCGGGCAAAACGGTTTTTTTCACCTTAACACCCTCGTTTTCAAGTTGTTTTCTCAGTTCGTCGGTTGTTATTTTAACTGTGTTTACCCTTATAAAAATCCTCTTGGGCTCCAAGGCAGATTTTAAGAAAGCCTCAGCATTATCTTCGCCGTAGTGGTAGCATAAAAACTTCACAAATTCTTCGGGTGCCGAATATAAAATACTGATTTTTTCGGTATTGCTTAAATTTTCAGGCAAAGAGAAGCCCTCGTTACCTACTTTTCGTAAAACTGCATTCACAAGACCCGAAGCATAGGCACACTTATTAACTTTTGCAAGTTTTACGCTCTCGTTTACTGCCGCCGAGGTAGGAATTTTGTCAGAAAATATTATCTGATAAACGCCCAAGCGCAAAATAACAAGAACGTCTTTTTTTAATTTGTTTATAGACTGCTGAAGATTTTTTGAAATTATGTAATCAAGTGTAATTTTACGCTCGGTTACGCCGTAAACAAGACGTGAAATAAAAGCACAATCAGTGCTGTCGGGGCTATAAGCCTTAACAGCACTGTCAACGGCAAGGTTGGAAAAAGCCTTGTCCTTTTCAATTTTTAAAAGAATTTCAAAAGCTATCTGTCGAGCAGACTTACTCATCAGCGTCTTCTCCCTGTAAATCTGAAAATCAGTCTTAAAAGTTGAGCTACACTCACAGCAAGTGCCGCTACGTAGGTCATTGCCGCAACCTTTAATACCTTTTGAGCGCCAATCTTTTCTTCAAAGGTAAGCAGATTATTTGACTCAATAACACTAATAGCACGACGGCTTGCGTTGAATTCAACGGGAAGTGTTATTAGCTGAAACAATGCAGTAAAACCGAAGAAGCCTATGCCTATCCACACAAGGGGCTCAAAGCTTAATATAACACCTGCAATTAACAAAGGAATTGACAAAGCAGAGCCTATATTACAAACAGGTAAAATAGTATTTCTTATTTTAATAGGTGCATAGCTCTGAGCATGCTGCGCCGCGTGACCTGCCTCGTGACAGGCAATACCCACCGCCGCAATGGAGCAACCGTCAAAAACGCCCTCAGAAAGTTTTATAATCTTCTGCCTCGGGTCGTAGCAATCGGTCATATTACCGCCGATTTTCATAATATTAACGTCGGTAATGCCGTAATATTGTAATACCATATAGGCAGCTCTTGCACCTGTAATGCGTCGTGAGTTTGTTATTTTGGAATACTTAGAATAGGTTGATTTAAGCCATACCTGTACACCTAAAGAGGCTAAAATAACAGGTAAAACTAAAACGACGTAATAGTAATCGAAGAAGCCGTAATAA
>JAFYLQ010000051.1 GCA_017550105.1 Clostridia bacterium
AGGGGGACCGTCGTCAGACGGTGGAGGGTCCTGAAACTTTATTTATAAACCAAACTAAACCTGACCTTCCACCACTCCGACCAACTTGTTTTTTATACAATTTATTTTCACGCTTGTTAATGTTTTGATACAACAATTTTATATCAGGGTGGTCCCCCTTCCTCCCGCAAGCGGCAGGAAGGCATAGCTTTGCACCCCATCAACCTAATTCACAATCGGAAGCAAAGCTTCCCCAATAATTACGCATTACGAATTATGAATTACGCATAAAAAAACGCCCTTTCAGGGCGTTTTTTTTATGATATCGTACAAGCGCTTTCCTGTGATGATGCCACGATACCGATGTAGGTTCTGCCGGTGTTGAGTGCAAGCTCGTTGCCGTCTGCATCGTAGAATTTCATCATATCGGAGTAATCGCCCTTTTCCCAGGTGATTTCCTGATAGGTGCCGTTTGAAACGTAAACACCGTTGCCCTCTGAAAGGTCAAATGAAATTCGGTTTTTAGCATCGTTTAAGCTTGTTTTGTCTGAATAGCAAAGAATGATGTTTGTGAAGCTTTGCTGATTACCGTCACTGTCATTAAAGCTGTTGCCGTTAAGTGTGCTGTAGTAAAGGTTATCCTCTGCACTGTAGTTGTACGTATAGGTTGCATAGCTTGAAAAAGCAACCTTTAACTGTGTGCAGTCACCGTCCTTAAGCTTCTTTGCTACAGAGTTGAACTTGAAGGGGTTAAGGTAATCATCCTCAAGGGTTGTTCTGAAGCCCTTGTTTTCAATGGCGTTCATAACCTTTTCGCCTGTTGTGTAAGCCCTGTGCTCGGATGAAACGTTTCTTGAAGTATCCCTTGCAAATGCACCGCTATCTTTCATACCGTCAATGTGGTCGGTGCCACGGTTGTCAAGCTGAGTGTATGCCTGAGGGCTACCGCCGAAGTGAACGAATATAGCGTCAAAGCCTTCAACCAATTCAACAAAGTAGTGACGTGCACTTCTTGTGGGGCCAACCTGCTCGGGGATTCTTGAAGCGTCTGCGAACATAAGAAGCATTCTTGTAATACCGCCCTCGGCTTCCATTTCCCAAACGATGTCCGCATCCGTAATACCCCATTGGGGTCTTGCGTCCTTGTGGTTTTCAACCGAAATCAATACAGGACGATTTTTAAGAAGTGCTTCGGGGTAATTTGCTTCACCTGTAAGGGGATTAATGTTACCTGTTAAGTAAGGCTCGGTAGTGGGAGCCTGAGTTGTGGGGGGAACGGTGGTTGTGGTGGTTTCCTCTTCAACCTCTTTACCGCAGCCTGCAAAAATACCTGCGAAAATCACAAGTGTAAGTGCAAGTGAAAGAGCCTTGAAAAGTCTGTTTTTTCTGAGTTTTGCCAATGGTATCAATCCTTTTGTCATAACTTAAATCCAAAATTCAACAAGATGTAAAATCTCGGCATAAAGAGTTGGATTCTGTGTATCTATTGTAACATCTGCCACGGAAAAAACAAGGGTTATTGTGTAAACAACACTTAAAATTGTCGAAATGAATAAAACTGTGTTTAATTTTATGTGACATTGTTTTAAATTATTTTTCTCGAACAGGGCAAAAATGATTAAAGCGGCGGCTAAGAAGAAAATTATACCAAAATCACTGTAATATCTTTGCAGTAATCCACCTGCTTGTGTGTCGGCAATTACAAGGGCAACACCGAGGGTCAAAAGTGCGATAACCCCAAAAGCCGAGTCCTTTTGCCTTAGGGTGCGGTAAGCCGAGGGCAATGCACCCGTGAACCATAAAACGGGGAGGGAGGTTATAAGACCGCCAAAGCAGAATTCGTAAATGGTTTTGCCCATATATTGGGTGTCGATTTCAACGGGCTGGATATAGGGGAATTTAGCCGTGAACTGTGGTGTCTGGAAAAGGTAGGTGAAAATACCGAGCCCCGTTCTGCCCATATCAAAGCCACGCTTTGTAACGTCGTTGGTGGTAAGGTTGTAGCCTGAGCCAAAGTCCGTAACCGAGCCGAAGCGGATGTAGTTATAATACATAATACCTGCGGCAACTATTACAAAGGGCACGGCTAAAATAAGAATATTAAATAAGCCTTTTTTAGTTTTAATGTTCTTTTCGGTTAAGAAGTATTTATAGAATATGGGAATTGCAAGGGTACTTACAAGCACTAATTGAGGTCTGCAGCCAACAGCAAGTGCCATACAGGCAGAACCACCAAGGAAGAACAGATTACGTAGTCTTTGGGTGCTTAAGCCCTTAATCCACAGGAATATTCCCCACACCACAAATGCAAGTCCCGTCATTATGGGCACGGAGTAAAAGTCTGGCCTTTTTGCAAGGAACATTACACCGCAGCAATTCACCGTGGCAAGTGCCGTAATTAAAAAGGTGCCGACGGAAACGTTCTTGAATTTTTTATCACAAAGTATGCCCAACAGTCTGAATACGCCAATTGCAAATATAAATGCAAAGGCTATAACGCCCACTGCCGAGGGGAAGGGTGCATCGGCTATCGCCCTGAAGGGAAGGTACATTAAAAGTAAGGGAACTATGCCGAAATATACGTAATAATGCCCCTCAAAATATGCTACGTCCCAACGGTATGTGTCACCCGTGATGGCAGCCGTGTTGGCTCTTGCGGTGGTGTCGTAGGGGTTATCCATATCAATTAACGATTGGGGTACGTCGTCGTTATCAATATAGGTTTTACCATTAAGTATTGCCTGAGCCAATTCGTCGTATTGGTTGTGGTGCTTGAATGCAAGCTCCGAAAAAACAACGCCGTCATCAGTTATATCAAAGCCTAAAAACGATGGGTTCATAGTACCCACAAACACAAGTATAATGCATTCCAAGGCAAGGAATGCCACGGTAAGGTTGTAGCGTAAATTTTTAGCTTCACTGTATTTGTGCCGGTATATGGGTGACGATGGTCTGAAAATATATAACAGAATAAGTATGCCTATAACAAGAAGCACCCTAACAAAGGAAAATTCAAAGGGGCGGTTTGTGTTAATTGTAACCGAGCTTACTTCAACCTCATCGGTGTTGTTGAATTGCACCAATAATCGTTTGCTTTCTCCCGATGTGTGAATGTTTATATACTCGCTTTTTTCAACGGAATAATAAAGGTCCTTTTCGGGTGTGGGATAGTAAAATTGGTTTGCCTCGTCAGTCAGGTAAAGCCTCAACGTAACTGTTTTGGAATTGTTTTCAGTAAGATTAATGCGGATATTTTTAATCTCTGTGTTAAGGTCGGCAAATTCAACGTAGCCGTCTTTATCAAATGAATAGGTGCCGTTTTCATTGCGATAGTCGTCCATTTGTGCCGTCAGGTCAACGGGCGTGTTGCCGTGGCTTGTGTAGTAATTAATGTTAAATAACGTAGCCTCGGTGCCAACGGCAAAAATCACCATAGCCACCACAGCCATAGCGCAGGATTTTATAAAGTTCTTTTGTCGTTTGCTTACTAAATAAAGCACCAAAGCCGAAACGACCGAAGCCAACAGACCAATAACACAAATAGCAATCATAAAATAACTCCCTGAAAATACGTAGAGTATAAATATACTTATATTAAACCACAAAAACAGATTTTTGTAAATATTTTAACCCTGCTAACATATATTTTATAAAAATGTTACAGGCGAGGTAGTTATATGAAAAGAATAGTTGAAAAAGTAGCCCTTACATACGACGTTTATGAAAAATACGTTAATGAATTAAGTCAACGCTTCCCCGAGCTTCAGGTTGCCTCCTGCGGTAAATCGGTTTTGGGTAAAGAGATTTATTCCTTTGTAATGGGTGAGGGGGCAAGGCAAATTGTATACGTGGGCGGTACTCACGGCTTAGAGTGGATTACGTCGCTTTTGCTTTTGCACTTTTGCGAAAATATTATGACCCGAAAAAACTGCGACGGATATATTTCGGGATACAGCATCCGTGAAATCTTAAAAAATATACAGCTGATTATAATACCCGAGCTTAACCCCGACGGTATCGAGATTGCCATAAGGGGTGGCAGAGCCTGTGAGGAATATAAGGCGGAAAACGTAAAAATCTGTAACGGTGATTTTGGCGGTTGGAGTGCCAACGTAAGGGGCGTTGATATTAATCATAATTTTAATGCGGATTGGTACACCTTGCGTGATTACGAAAAAAGTAAGGGAATAAGTGGACCGTCACCGCGAAGATTCGGCGGTTTTTATCCCGAAAGTGAGCCCGAAACCAAGGCGATTACCCGCCTGTGCCGTCATATAAAGCCCGAGGCTCTTTACACCTTTCATTCTCAGGGTGAGGAAATATATTACGAATACGGTAAAAATACCCCTGAAAAAGCCTTTACAATGGCAAGGGCTCTTTCGGGTGTAAGTGACTATACCCTTGTTAAAAACGAGGGTCACGCCGCCTCGGGTGGGCTTAAGGATTGGTTTATTGAGGAGTTCGGAAAGCCTGCTTTTACTGTTGAAATTGGCAACGGCACCAACCCCTTACCCCTTAGTGACTTTGATGATATATATTTTAAAATAGAGCCTTTGTTGGTTTTAGGCTTGGTGCTTTGAAATGCAAAATGAAGAATGAAAAATTATCGGGGCTTCGCCGAGTTATAGATAATGTAAAAGTAACGCGAAGCTTCGCCTCCCTGCTTCAGGAGGGAGGGGGACCGTCGTCAGACGGTGGAGGGTCCCAAGCCCCCAAAAAATAAAATTAATAACAAAACAAAACGGGTCAGGCGAAGCCTGACCCCTACGTGTGGATATTTTTCACTTAAACAGAACAACGAAAGAAAATTTAAAAACACTCTTTACAAAGAACAAATGTTCTGTTATAATACACAAGAACAAATGTTCTTGTGAGGTGTGGTGAAGTGGAGCGCACAATTTTACATTGTGACTGTAACAGCTTTTTTGCGTCGGTTGAGGGTGTTTTAAACCCCGAACTTAAAAATTATGCCTATGCCGTTTGCGGTGACCCCGAGTACCGTCACGGCATTATTCTTGCCAAAAACGAGGCGGCTAAAAAACACGGTGTTAAAACGGGGGAGGCTATATGGCAGGCTCAGTCAAAATGCCCAAGGCTTGTACTCGTAAAGCCCCATTATCAGATGTACGAAAAATTTTCCGAGATAGTTTTTAATATTTATTGCCGTTACACGGATTTGGTCGAGCCCTTCGGCATAGATGAATGTTGGCTTGATGTCAGCGGCACAACCCATCTTTTTGGCACGGGTGAAGAAATAGCCGATGAATTAAGACGGGTTGTCAAAGCCGAAACAGGTCTTACCATTTCCGTTGGGGTATCCTATAACAAAATTTTTGCCAAAATGGGCAGTGACTACAAAAAGCCCGATGCTACTACCGTAATAACTCCCCAAAATTTTAAAACGCTTTTATACCCCTTGCCCGTGGGTGAAATGTTTATGGTGGGCAGACGTAGTGCCGAAAGGCTCAGGAACCATGGCTTTTTTAACATCGGTGATATTTCCAGGGCGGACGAAATGACCCTTAAACGGATTATGGGTGAAAACGGCAGAGCCCTGTGGCAGAATGTGAACGGCTACAACTGTTCACCTGTAATGCCCTTTGATTACCGTGAAGCCTATAAATCAATAGGTAACGGCGCCACCTTTAAGCGTGACCTTGTGAACCCCGAGGACGTACGTACCTGCGTTTTCTTTTTGTGTGATAAGGTAGCCGCACGGCTCCGTAAGCACCACGTGGAGTGCACCGCCCTGCAGGTGGGTATAAAGGATACCAATATGCAAAGTATAAGCCGCTCTGTGCAGCTGCAGTCACCTACGGATTTATCCTTCGATTTACGGCGTACGGCACTTTCGCTTATTCAGGATAATATAGACGTAACCCAAGAGCCCATAAGGGCGTTGACTGTTACGGGCACAAAATTGCTTAACTGTGACGAGGTCTGTGAACAGATTTCACTTTTGAATTTAGATTATCATATTAAGCGTGAAAAGGAGCAACGGCTTGAAAATGCAAGGGACAATATACGCCATAAATACGGCTTGGGCACCCTGACCCGTTGTTCATTCATTCATAATGAGTTTGGTTTTTAGGAGTGGTTGTATGAAATGCACCGTAACCGCATTGCGGTCAAAAGAGGTTGTAAACGTTGATAACGGATGCCGTCTTGGTTGTGTCAGCGACGTGGAAATAGACACCTGTACAGGTTGCCTTGTGAGTATAACCGTCTTTTGCGGCAGGGGAATCGGCGGACTTTTAGGCAGGGGTGAAGAAATAACAATCTGCTGGAAGGATATCGTCGTAATAGGCGAGGACACCATCCTCGTCCGCAAGGGCGGGGTGAAGCTGTGAAAATATCAAAAGGTCAGAAAAAAGGTCAGATTTCTGACCTTTTTCTTTTTTGCAGATGTTACAAAATAGTAACAAACGATAAAAATTTATTGATAAACGATAAAAAGTGTGGTATTTTCACCTCAAGGAGATGATTTTATGAAACGTTCTGAAAAATCACTTAATTTAACAATTATACTTCTTGTTGCCCTGAGCATACTGTTTGCCTTTATGCTTTTTATGGCACCAAGTGTTTTTACGGCTTATTGTGAAGCCGACAATACAAGCGAGGCGGCACGAAAAACTCTTATCGGAGTTTTCTACGGTTGCACTCCCTCTGCAATTCTTACTTTAGTGTTTTTGTTTAAGCTTTTGTTTAATATTAAAAAAGGGGAGGTGTTCTGCACTCAGACCGTAAGGTATATTAATATTCTCTCTTACACCTGTCTTTCGGTTGTTCCGCTTTCGTTGCCATTGTGCTATTTCTTTCTTGCCGGCTTCCCCATACCTATGGCGGCAGGGTTTATGTGGCTGTTTTTCCGTGTTCTTAAAAACGCTTTTGAGCGTGGCAGCGAAATTAAAAATGAAAACGATTTGACGGTGTAAATATGGGAATTATTGTAAACTTAGATGTAATGTTAGCAAAAAGAAAAATGTCCTCGGGTGAACTTGCTTCGCGAATTGGTCTTACCCAAGCCAATTTATCTGTTTTAAAAACAGGCAAAGCAAAGGCTATAAGGTTTTCGACCCTTTCGGCAATATGCAAGGAGCTTGATTGTCAGCCCGGTGATATTCTTGAATACTCAGACGATGAGGTGGAATAAAATGAGTGATAATATTCAAAGCAAATCCGAGCAGGTTGTGATTGCTGATACAAATATTAGCACATCACAGGAGCAAGGTGCATTCGGTAAAAAAGCTCGTAAGATTTATTCTTTTAATAATAAGGATTTTTATTTTTTGATTTTCTCAACCGTTTCAATCTTTCTTTGTATAAGGTTGGGTCTGCTTAACGGCTTTAATTTGGGCTTTAGCGTAACCTATTCGGTTCTTTCCCTTGGTGCTTTGGTTTATGTGTGCTCAAGGAATGCTAAAAACAAGCTTTTGTATTTTGTAATGCTTGTTTTAAATTTGATTCTTACGGCATCATTTACGTTGTATGATAACAATGTGCTTAAATTTCTGATAGTTTTGGTTGTACTATTTATTACGGGTATGGTGTTAAACGGCTTAAGCGGAACCTCCCTTTGTGATGACGGTACGTTCCTTAAATTTGCCGACGTTTTTTATGTTAGCGGTATTGAGCCTTTTGTAAACATCAACAAGCTTTTTACTTCGCTTATAACGGAGTTTAAAAACCGCAACAATAAATTTGTTATGATAATACCGGGTATTCTTTTGGCAATACCTATGCTTGTGGTAATTATACCCTTGCTTTCAAGTGCGGATGCCGCCTTTAATACTATAGTTGAAAAGGTGTTTTCAAATGTGGCTTTGCTTATATTAAGCCTTGTTTTAACGGTGGTTGCAGTACCTGTGTTTTCGTCATACGGCTTTTCACTTGCAAGGGGTATTACACGTGATAAAAACAAGAGCCTTAATTCAAAGCCCGGCAAAATGTCCGTTGTGTTCCTTAACACCTTTCTTTCAATAATCGGCTTTATTTACGTTGTTTTTCTTGTGTCACAGCTTGCCTATATATCAGATACCTTTGCTTTTCTTTTGCCCGAAGGCTTTAGTGCTGCTGAGTTTGCAAGAAGCGGTTTTTTCCAGATGAGTGCAATTACCGCCCTTAATTTAATAATAACCTTCCTTGTGTCGGTGCTTGAAAAGCCCAAGGCAAACGGTCGTTTGCCTGTTTCAACCAAGTTGATTTTGACCTTCTTCACAGCATTTTCACTGTTTCTGACCGTGAATTCCTTCATAAGAATGTCAATGTATATTGAAATGTACGGTCTTACACGCTTAAGAGTATTAACAAGTGTGTTTATGATAATGCTGTGTGTAATATTCATAATTGTATTAGTCAGAATTTTCTTTGAGAAATTCAGATATATTAATTTTATACTTATTATCTGTGCATTGACCTGTGTGGCAGTATCCGTTACTAATATTGATACCTATATTTCAAAATATAATTATCTCAGATATACTGAGGGTGAAATAGGTGTTGATTTTGAGCATTATGTAAGCCTTGGCAATGCCGCCGTACCTGAGCTTATAAAGCTTTCAAGAAGCGATGATTACATTACCTCACGCCTTGCAAAGAATGCGATTGCGGATATTGCAGAGGTAGAGTTCGGCTATAATTCGGCAGACGGCTTTGTCAACGATAAAAATTTGTTTGAGTATAATCTTGAGCAAAACAAAGCGGGCAAGAGCCTTGCAAGATTTTTTGAAAAGCATAAAAAAATCGATTATCTTGATTGGGATTTTGCCGAATATAAGGCTAAGGTTTCCGAATACGGTGCCGACGCCTTTATGCCTGATTTTAATAAGCTGGATAAAAGCTTTAGCGAATTAGCTATAAGCTATGACGACGAGTATTATGATGAAAACGACGATGTAATCGAGCTGGTTATAACCTATGATAACGAGTCGGCTTACAAAAAGGCATATAATTCATTAAATTTGGACGATAAGACAAAATCTGCCTTCGAGTATGATGGCACAAAATTTGTTCTTGTTGCTTCAAAAGAATGGGATATGCCCAAGGAAACAGGCTTTATTGCTTGCTCTGACGAGGATATGACCATAACCTATCTTTGGTGCAGTAACGCTAAATTAACCTACGAGGATATATCGGACTTGGAGCAGTTCTGCATAGATAAATTCGATTGTGTTTATTAAAAGATGTATACGAAAAACAACCGTTTCGAGGTGTTTCCTCGAAACGGTTGTTTGTCATTTCCTTGTTTTGTTGTAGATTTTTGATTTAATACTGTCAATAAGTGAAAGCTTGCCGGACTCTTTTACCTTTAATTCATCAAGGGTATAAACCTTTAAGGTGAACTCTGCCTTGTCACTTTCGTAAAGGTCTGCAATATTGCCGTCGGGAAGCTCCGTAATACACGAATAAACGTATGAGAAGGGGTTCAGGCTATCCGTTACCTTCTTTTGGTATTTCCACTCAACAACGTTGTTTTCGTCATAAAGTCCGATTCTTATAACGCCGAGCTTTCGGGTCTTCTTAGAGGGGCAGGCAAGTATAATTGCCTTTTTGCCGTCAATCTCTTTACTGTAATTTATAACCGAGAACATACAGTTTGAACAGTAGCCAAGACCCTTGTCCAAAGTGTATTTGCTCCAGGTTTCACCGCCGTCTGTTGAGTCGGTGTAGCTTATGTAGCCCGCAATATTTCTTGAGTACATTCTCAGAATGCCGTTGTTGAGAAGCACCAACTGACTTTCGGAGCTTTTGCCTGCAACGCCTACCTGTTTGGCTTTTTCTGAGCGGTGCCAAGTTTCGCCGTCCTCGGTGTAAACTATGCTTGTATATTCCCGACCCTCGTTGTTGTCATAAATCGAGAAAATTACACGTTGCTTACCATCCTTTTCAATGCAAATGCCTACACCCGGTGAGAAGCCTGTAAAGCCCCTTGAATTAACCTGTGTGTTAAGTATTTTGCCGTCGGACCAGGTTTCGCCGTTGTCAAAGCTCTTCTTTACCCAAAGGTAATATGTGGGGTAAATCTTGATGGGGGCGTAGGCATAAAAGATGTTTGCAATAACGTCCTTATCGTTAAGTGTGCCATCCTTGTTCATCTGCTTTATAAGTACGGGGTTAAATTTATCGCCGTTCTTTTTGTAGATGTTATAGGCTCTGTTAACGTAATAGTCATTATAGCTTGTGTTGTCGCTGAATTTAAGAACAGGGGCAAAGCCCTCATCGTTAAAATCATCAACGTAATAGGGGTAGTGGCTTTTATCAAGTGTGGTGCTTTCTGCCTTTTGGTGGCTTGTTTTATCGCAAAGGGCAAGTTTGCCGTCAATAAAGCCGTTCTGTTTGCCGTATGTACCCGCACTCCAAAGACCCATATATGCAGGGCAGGCATCACTTGCGTGGTAAATAACACCATCCTTATCCTGGCACAATGCCGCATCACAAAAAGAGGCGGAGGTGGGGATTGCCACGTTGTGGTCTTGGTCCTCCATATCGTCAAAGTGGTTTACCCACACAATATCGGACCATGTTTTGCAATTATCGTCCGAATAGCGTATAACCGTTTCGATGTTTGCAGGGTCATCGGTGCCGTTGCCGTAACGAAGGTCACCGCCTGCAATAACTCTGCCGCTTTTAAGGGTGAGTATGGAGGGAATTCTGAATAATTTACTGTTGCCCGTACCTGCTGAGTAAGGGTTAGTGATTTTATCAACCATAATTATACCTCTCAGTTGAAAATATTATAAATTTAATATACCATAGCCACGAGGTGTTAGCAAGAAGAAAATGTAATTTGCAATTGTATTTACAATAATATATAAAATGTGATATAATAAAATATATGTGCAAAGGAGGCGAGACGATGGATAAATTTAAGCTTGTTTCAGATTACAAGCCCACAGGTGACCAGCCCGAGGCGATTGAAAAGCTTGTTGACGGTGTCAATAAAGGCTATATGGAGCAGACCCTTTTAGGTGTTACCGGTTCGGGTAAAACCTTTACCATGGCTAATGTTATTGCAAAGCTTAATCGACCAACCCTCGTTCTCGCTCACAACAAAACTCTTGCGGCTCAGCTTTGCTCAGAGTTTAAAGAGTTCTTCCCCGAGAATGCGGTAGAATATTTTGTATCCTACTACGACTATTATCAGCCCGAGGCATATATTCCCTCAACTGATACTTATATTGAAAAGGACAGTGCCGTCAATGACGAAATCGACAAGCTTCGTCATTCCGCAACCTCGGCACTTTCTGAAAGACGTGACGTTATAATCGTTGCCAGCGTGTCCTGTATTTACACCCTCGGTGACCCCATCGATTACCGCAGTATGGTTATCTCGCTTCGTACGGGTATGCAAAAGGACAGGGATGAGCTTATTAAAAAGCTTGTTGAAATTCAGTATGACCGTAACGACGTCAGCTTTACCCGAAATAAATTCAGGGTTAAGGGTGATACTGTTGAGATTTTCCCTGCATATTCATCTGACAGTGCTTACAGAATCGAGTTTTTTGGTGATGAGGTTGACCGCATAAGTGAAATTCAACCCCTTACGGGTGAGGTTAAGGCAACCCTTTCCCACGTGGCTATTTACCCCGCATCACATTACGTTGTTGAAGCGGATAAAATGGAAAAAGCCCTTGAAAGCATCTATAACGAAATGGAAGAAAGGGTGGAGGAATTTAAGTCACAGGGTAAGCTTCTTGAAGCACAGCGTATTCAGCAGCGTACCCTCTACGATATGGAAATGCTCCGTGAAACAGGCTTTTGCAAGGGCATTGAAAACTACTCCCGTGTTATGTCGGGTCGTGAGCCGGGCAGTGCGCCCTTTACCTTGCTCGACTATTTCCCCGATGATTTTGTATTGTTCGTGGATGAATCCCACGTAACGCTTCCGCAGGTCAGGGGAATGTTCGGCGGTGACCGTTCAAGAAAGGAAAGCCTTGTGAACTTCGGCTTCAGGCTTCCCTCTGCATTTGATAACAGACCCCTTAAGTTTGACGAATTTTATAAAAAAACTCATCAGAAAATTTTTGTGAGTGCCACACCGGGTGAACTTGAAAAAGAAAAAAGTTCACAGATTGCCGAGCAGGTTATAAGACCCACGGGTCTTCTTGACCCCGAAATAAGTGTGCGGCCTACCGAGGGTCAGATTGATGACCTTATCGGTGAAATTAATCAGCGTGTTGCCAAGGATGAAAGGGTACTCGTTACAACCCTTACCCGCAAAATGGCGGAGGATTTAACCGAATACCTTACAAATTACGGCATAAAGGTCCGCTATATGCACTTCGACGTTGACACTATCGAAAGAATGGAGCTTATAAGGGACTTGCGACTTAAAAAGTTCGACGTGCTTGTGGGAATCAACCTTCTTCGTGAGGGTCTTGATATTCCCGAGGTTTCCCTTGTGGCAATTCTTGATGCGGATAAGGAGGGCTTTTTAAGAAGCGAAACCTCACTTATTCAGACCATCGGTCGAGCCGCCCGTAATGCTAACGGTCAGGTTATAATGTATGCGGATGAGGTTACAGGCTCTATGGAACGAGCCATAAACGAAACCTACCGCAGACGAGAAAAACAGATGAAATATAACGAGGAGCACGGTATCGTTCCCGAAACCATCAAAAAGGACGTTCGTGAAATTCTTGAAATAAGCTCCAAGGATAATATTCAGGAGCGTGTTGCCAAAAAACGACTTTCCGAGCGTGAGAAGAACGAGCTTATTGACAGGCTCACCAAGGAAATGAAAGCCGCCGCAAAGCTTCTTGAATTTGAACATGCGGCATATCTTCGTGATAAAATACAAAAGCTCAAAAGCGGAAAATAAAGGATTTTTATGGAGAAAAATTTAGTTGTTAAAGGTGCAAGAGAGCACAATTTAAAAAACGTAAGCGTTGAAATACCAAGGGATAAGCTTGTGGTTTTTACGGGGCTTTCGGGCTCGGGTAAATCCTCACTTGCCTTTGATACAATTTATGCCGAGGGTCAACGCAGATATATGGAAAGCCTTTCGTCTTACGCCCGTCAGTTCTTGGGTATTATGGAAAAGCCCGACGTTGACAGCATCGACGGACTTTCACCCGCTATTTCAATAGACCAGAAAACTACCTCTAAAAACCCCCGTTCAACCGTGGGTACGGTTACTGAAATCTACGACTATTTAAGACTTTTATATGCACGTATCGGTGTGCCCCATTGTCCCGTTTGCGGTAAGGAAATCAAGCAACAGTCCATTGACCAGATTGTGGATAAAATCCTTGCACTTCCCGAGGGCACGAGGTTTCAGATTTTAGCACCCATAGCCAAGGGCAAAAAGGGTGAGTTTCAGAAGGAACTCGAAAGTGCCGCAAAATCGGGCTTTTCAAGGGCTCGTATTGACGGTGAGGTCACCGACCTTTCGGATAAAATCAAACTTAAGAAAAACATAAAGCATAATATTGAAATAATCGTTGACCGTCTGATTATGAAGGAGGGGATTATTTCCCGCCTTACAGACTCCCTTGAAACGGCATTTTCTCTTACCGATGGCAACGTGCTTGTGGACGTAGTGGGCGGTGAGGAGATTCTTTTTTCACAGAATTTTGCCTGTCCCGACCACGGCTCCTGTATGGATGAGCTTGAGCCCCGTATGTTCTCTTTCAATAATCCCTTCGGTGCCTGTCCTACCTGCTCGGGTCTTAGTATGTTTATGCGTGTATCCGAGGATTTGCTTGTGCCCAATCGTAAGCTTTCCATAAACGAGGGCGCTATTAAGGGTAGCGGTTGGGGTAATACGGATTCAAGCAGTATTTCAAGAATGTATTATAACGCCCTTGCGGATAAATATAACTTCACTCTCGATACACCCTTCAGGGAAATTTCACCCGAGGGTATAAATGCCATTTTCTACGGCACAAACGGTGAACGTATAAAAATGGTACGTCAGAATGAGTACGGAAGCGGCACCTATATGACCGATTTTGAGGGTGTTATTAACAACCTTGAGCGTCGTTACCGTGAAACCACAAGTGATTGGTCACGCCGTGAAATCGAACAGTATATGACGTCGAGCCCCTGTCCCGATTGTAAGGGGGCACGTCTTAAGCCGGGACCTCTTGCGGTAACCGTCGGTGGTGTAAATATCAAGGAGTTTACCGATATGTCCATCGGTGACGAGCTTGAGTTTATTAGCAACCTTAAGCTTACCGAAAAGGAAGAAATTATCGGTAAGCAAATTATAAAAGAAATAAAATCGAGGCTTTCCTTCCTTTGCAACGTTGGTCTTGATTACCTCACTCTTTCACGTGCCTCGGGTACTTTGTCGGGCGGTGAAAGTCAGCGTATACGTCTTGCCACACAAATAGGCTCGTCACTTATGGGTGTACTTTATATTCTTGATGAGCCAAGCATCGGTCTTCATCAGCGTGATAACGAAAAGCTTTTGAAATCCCTTTGCAATCTTCGTGATTTGGGTAACACCCTTATTGTTGTTGAGCACGACGAGGACACTATGAATCAGGCGGATTATATTGTTGACGTGGGTCCCGGTGCGGGTGTTCACGGCGGTGAAATTGTGTGTGCAGGTACCGTTGAGGATATTAAGAATTGCGATAATTCCCTGACGGGTCAGTACCTTTCGGGTAAAAAGAAAATTCCCGTTCCCGAAAGCCGACGAGAGGGTAACGGCAAATTCCTTGAAATCAAGGGTGCAAGACAAAATAACCTTAAAAATATAGACGTTAAAATCCCCCTCGGTAAGCTTGTTGCCGTTACGGGTGTTTCGGGCTCGGGTAAATCCTCGCTTATTAATGAAATTCTTTTCAAAAAGCTTGCCGCCGAGCTTAATAATGCACGTAAATTTGCGGGTAAGCACGACGAAATTCTCGGCATCGAGCACCTTGATAAGGTTATTGATATTGACCAATCACCCATAGGCAGAACCCCTCGTTCAAATGCCGCAACCTATACGGGGGTTTTCAATGATATCAGAACTCTTTTTGCCTCCACGCAGGATGCAAAGGCAAAGGGCTATGATGCGGGGCGTTTTTCCTTTAACGTTAAGGGCGGTCGCTGTGAATCCTGTGAGGGCGACGGTATTATCAAAATCGAAATGAACTTTCTTTCGGACGTTTACGTGCCCTGTGAGGTTTGCCGTGGCGCAAGGTACAACCGTGAAACCCTTGAGGTTAAGTATAAGGGCAAGAGCATCAGCGACGTTCTTAATATGACCGTTGAGGAGGCAATGAACTTCTTTTCAAATATACCCAAAATCCGCAAAAAACTTGAAACTATTTACGACGTGGGTCTTGGCTATATTACCCTTGGTCAGTCTGCAACAACTCTTTCGGGCGGTGAGGCTCAAAGGGTGAAGCTTGCAACGGAGCTTTCAAAAAAATCAACGGGCAAAACTATTTACATTCTCGACGAGCCCACAACAGGGCTTCATACTGCGGATGTGAAAAAACTTCTTGACGTTTTAAATAAGCTTGTTGATGCAAATAACTCTGTGGTGGTTATTGAGCATAATCTTGACGTTATAAAAACTGCGGATTATATTATCGATTTAGGCCCCGAGGGCGGTAGTGGCGGCGGTGAGATTGTAGCCGTTGGCACACCCGAGGAGGTCGCAAAATGCAAAAAATCATATACGGGCAAATATCTGAAAACTTTATTATAATGTTTCGGGTAAAACCTTGATATGTATTTAAATATGTTATATAATTGTTAAAAACAAATTGAAACAGAGGTATTAATATGAGACCAAACGAAAGTATACCTAATTTTGACATCAAAGTCAGAGAGTACACAAACTACGCTTTAAAGAGCATCAAAAACGTGTGTAAAAATTTCGGACCTCGTCCCGTAGGTGGCGAAGCAGAGAAAAATGCACAGGAATATATGCTTAAGGACCTTGAAAAATTCGGTGATGAGGCACGTCGTGAGGAATACAAATGTAGCGACAAGGCTTTTATGGCTTGGGTACCCATTGGTGCGGCGCTTCTTATTCTTAATGCAATCTTTTTTACATTGGGATTACACGCAGTTGCTCTCGCTCTTGCGGCACTCGCATTATTCTTTGTTCTTGGTGAGTTCATTTTTTACAAGCCCGTTCTTGATATCTTCTTCCCCAAGAAAACAAGCGGTAACGTTTACGGTGTAAGAAAAGCATCGGGCGAAACCAAAAAACGTATTATCCTTTCAGGTCATACGGACTCTGCCTTCGAGTGGACTTACACGTATAAGGGCGGCAGACCCGTTGTTGTTCTCATTATTGTTACAGCAGTTCTTGCAATTCTTCTTGGCATCGGTGCCAATATCTTTGGTATGATTAATGCAAACGGAGCTTTCGGTGATATCGTATGGCTTAGCGAAGCAGGGCTTGTTGTGAAAATCCTTGCTTGTGTTATGTACGTAACAATTCCCGTGCTTGTTATGGCTTTCAAATTTTCTAACTACAAGCTTCCCGTTATGGGTGCAAACGATGACCTTTCAGGCGTTTTCGTTTCCTGTGCGGCACTTAAATTCCTTAGTGATAATGACATCCGTTTCGAAAATACCGAGGTTGCGGTTCTTTGTGCAGGTGGTGAGGAAGCAGGTCTTCGCGGCTCAAAGGCTTTTGCAAAGGCTAATAAGGATATGCTCACCGAGGATGGTGTTGAAACAATCTTCGTAAGCTTCGACACAATTTGTCAGCTTGAGTTTGCAAAGATTTACGATAAGGATATGACCGGTATGGTTAAAAATGACCGCCGTGTTGCCGAACTTTTACAGCAGGCTGCAAAGAACGTGGGTATTGAGGCTCCTATCGGTACTATTGAATTGGGCTCAACCGATGCTGCCGCAATGTCACAGGCAGGCGTTCCTGCAAGTGCATTCACAGCAATGGACCCCACTCCTGCAAAGTATTATCATACAAGACTTGACGACGTTAGTGCTCTTTGCCCTCAGGCAATTGATGCAGGCGTTAAGATTGCCCTTGAAGCAATTTTCCTCTACGACGAAAAAGGAATATAAAAAACAAAAAATAACGCTTGTGGTTTCCCACAAGCGTTATTTTTTATGTGCTATATTATTTGCTTTTTTTGTCTCCCTTTTTTTCATAACCGAAGGTTGATGCAAAAAGGTCAATCTTGAAGGCTTTGATAACGGAGCTGAAAAGTCTTGAACCCTGTACGGGCATAAGTCTGTTGAACTTGCCCATAGCCTTACCGTCGAAGCCAACAACGATATAGGATTTCTTCTTAAGAATGCCCTTGAAGATTTTATTAACTGCTTTGTCACAAGGTGTTGAAACCATATCGATAAGGTTTGCGCCGTTTGTGGCACCCTGATTTCTCATAATGTCGGTCTTGGTAAAGCCGGGGCAAACAAGACCTATGTAGGCTTCGCCTCTGAGCTCCTCTCGCATAGCCTCTGTAAGACCCTTAACGGCTGCCTTGCTTGCTGAATACATTGAAGTACCGCCCAAAGCCATAAGTGCCGCAGATGATGCAACGTTGATGATTGCGGGTGTTTCGCTCTTCATAAGAAGGGGAAGCATAATTTTTGAGGAATATGCCGCTGAGTAGAAGTCGATATTAATTGATTCGTCAATTTCCTCTTTAGTATAGTTCATAAGTCTGTCAAAACGAGGAAGAACGCCTGCGTTGTTAATAAGAACGTCGGGCTTTATGTCGTTTTCAACAAGCCAATCGTGAAATGCCTGCCAGTTGTCATAGCTTGAAACGTCAAAAAGCCTGTATGAAAAATTCTTTGAATAATCCCCAAGCTCCTCAACGAAGTTAATCATTTTCTTTTCGCTTCTTGCAACGCCGATTACCTTACAGTTACGCTCTTTTATAAGTCTTTCTGCAAGCATCTTACCGATGCCGCTTGAAGCACCTGTGATGATTACGGTTTTGTTATCAATCCACTTTGCCATTTAACACACCTCAAATAATATTTATTATTGGAATTATATCACAATTATTTTCTGTTTTCAACAATTTAAAAACTTTATTCGGGTCTCGAATACTGAATATCAGTTGTTTTAAGTCTGTAATTGCCCTTACGTAATTCTTCAAGCAATTCTTCATTGGTTTCAATTAGCTTGTTAAAGTAAATACCACCGTTACCCGCATCCTCTTCCTCGTGAAAATCAGAGCCGGAGGTTACAATTGACTTGTTGTGAAGCTTCGCCCACGTTTCGGCGGCTTCGTTACTTGAACGGTGCCTCGGGTTACCATTAAAAACCTCGTAACCGTCAAGTATTTTCCAATCCTCAACAATCATATCGCGTCGGAAGGGGTGTGCCTGAATTACTAAAAGTCCGTTTTCGTGAGCAAGTTCGGCGAATTTTTTTGGTCCCATAGCCATCAGGTCACCGTGGGACCTTAAAAATTTTTCGGTTATGCCGTAAACAAGGTAGTCGTTGGGGTGGTTATAAAAGTTTATTTCCATACCAAGCAATACCTTGTATTTGTCACCTGCGGCGGTTTTTAAAAGCTCGTAGCCTTTAAGAAAGTGGTCGATTTTTTCATCCCACGATACGTCGGAAAGCCCCGCTCTTTTGAAGGTCGAGTTATTCATATGGTTAGTGCTTACTATTCCCGTGTAGCCCTTACCCTCATAGTATTTTATCATTTCCTCTGCATTGGCAACGGCACAGGTGCTCACTTCAACCGTATGCGCATGCATTTCATATAAATATTCCATAATCAAAACTCTTTTCACAAAAAATAAGGATGTGTGAATTATACATCCTTTTTGTTATATTGTCCATAAATAAGCTTAAAATTATGTTAAAATTAATATTGAAAATAATCGTAAAAATGATACAATTAACTTTATAAGAAAATTTCTTTACGGAGGAAATATTATGAAAACATTAAAAGCCGCAGTTATAGGTGTTGGTAGCATATCCTACGAGCATATTAACGGTTATATTAAAAACCCCAACGTTGAGCTTTATGCATTTTGCGATATTAACGAAAAACAGCTTAAGCTTATGGCTGAAAAATTCGGTATTCCTGAGGAGCGTTGCTTCCTTGATAAGGACGAAATGTTCAAGGCTTTACCCGAAATTGATATTGTAAGCGTTACCACATGGAACTCTGCACACGCCGAGTGTACAATTGCCGCCCTCAATGCGGGTAAGGACGTTATTTGCGAAAAGCCCATGGCAATGAACACCGCTCAGGCAGAGGAAATGCTTGCAACCGCTAAAAAGAACGGTAAGCATCTTCAGATAGGCTTCGTTCGTCGCTACGGTAACGATGCCGACGTAATGCGCGATTTTATTGATGCAGGTAAATTTGGCGAAATTTACTATGCAAAGGCAACTTACCTTCGTCGTAACGGTAACCCCGGCGGATGGTTCGGTGATAAATCACGCTCAGGTGGCGGACCCCTTATTGACCTTGGTGTTCACGTTATCGACCTTTCAAGATACCTTTGCGGTAATCCCAAGCCCGTTTCCGTTTACGGTGCAACCTTCCAGAAGTTATTTAACAGACCCGAAATTAAGGGCGGAAAGGGATATAGCTCTATTTCAGCAGGGGATAACGATATCTGTGACGTTGAAGACCTTGCAACTGCACTTATCCGCTTCGATAACGGTCTTGTGCTTTCCGTTGAGGCAAGCTTCTCGCTCAACATCAAAAACGGCGAGGGCAATATCCAGTTCTTCGGTACAAAGGCAGGGGCTAAGCTTGACCCGCAGGTTGAAATTTTCACCGACGAAAACGGCTACCTTGTTGATATGAGCTTCAATAAGGATACAAGCCTTGCCTTTGACGGTCTTTTCTGCCGTGAAATTGACCATTTTGTTGATTGTGTAATGAACGGCACACCCTGTGTTGCTCCTGCAGAGGACGGTGTTGAGATAATGAAGATTCTTGACGCTATTTATGAATCTGCAAGAACAGGCCACGAGGTTATTATCAACTGATGAAAAAGGCAAAGATTACTGCTCTTTGCGGTATGCTGACCGCTTTATCCGTTGTAATTATGCTTACGACAACGCTGTTACCCGTGCTTATGTACGTGTTGCCGATTGTTACGAGCATAGGTGTTCTGTTGGTTATGAATATAACGGACAAAAAGTGGGCGTTCGGCGTGTATTTTTCGACCGCCGTTTTGTCGATGATACTGTTGACGGATAAGGAAACGGCACTGACCTACGCCATATTTTTCGGCTACTATCCGCTTATAAAAACCACCCTCGAGAAGCTTCCGCGGGTACTGTCCCGTGTGCTTAAAACCCTCATATTTAACGTGGCGGCGGTAAGCATCGGTTTTATCGGTGTGTGGCTTTTAGGTGTGTCGGGGGAGGAATATACGGAATTCGGCAAATTAACCATCCCCATACTTCTTGCACTTGCCAACGTGGCGTTCATATTGTACGATTTCGCCATTACCAAAAACGGCAGACTAATAGAGCTTGTTGCTTGTAAAATCAAGCGGAAAATTCGAATATAACAAATAAAAAGCCGTAGGGGGTTGTTGACCTCTTACGGCTTGTTGATTTTTTAACAAATTTGGCGAATTGTGGTTCATTTTCTATTGACAAAACACAATTAAAAAAGTTATAATTTATTTGTATAAATTTTGTCTAAACGGAGGTAACACCTATGCAGAAAAAGACAGTTGCTCTTACCGGCTCATCAGGTACAATGGGTTGGGGAGGTTTTAAAGAGCTCTATGCCAAGAAAAATGAATTCAACATTGTTGTTCTTAACAGAGACAGCGAAAAGAACAGAAAGAAATTTGCAGCTTACGAAAATGACCCTGCAGTTAAATTAGTTTGGGGTGACCTTACTAATTACGAAGATGTTCTTGAAATGGTAACAGGTGCCGATTACGTGCTTCACGTTGGCGGTATGGTTTCTCCCGCAGCTGACTACTATCCTGTTAAAACACAGAAAACAAACGTTGCTGCTGCTCAGAATATTGTTAACGCTGTTAAGGCTCAGCCCAATCCTGATGCAGTTAAGGTTGTTTACATAGGTACTGTTGCTGAAACAGGCGACCGTAACGCTCCCATCCATTGGGGTAGAACAGGTGACCCCCT
>JAFYLQ010000052.1 GCA_017550105.1 Clostridia bacterium
TCTTTTTTATACCTGTTACGTCAAGAATTAAATTAATTTTGGCATTTGCTTTAACGGTGAGCTTCATATAGCCTCACTCCTCTCAAGGGTATTTTACCACACCCTTACCAATTTTTAAAGATTATTATTTATTTTTTATTATAAACTCTGTTCATTTTTGTCATTATATGGTATTATATGTTGTATTGAAAGAAGGTTTTACTATGAGTGACATTAAAATTATCGACTTACATACCCATACCGACAACTCACAAGACGGTAACCATTCTGCAACCTATATGTCAGAAATTGCCGCTATGAACGGCATTGAGACCGTTGCCTTTACCGACCATTGCGAGGTCGACGTTTTCTATAAGGACGGCTTTGACCGACGTGCAACCCAAAGCTTTTTTGAGGTTTCCAAGGCATAGGTAGCCTTTGAGGGTAAGCTTGAAATCCTTCGTGGTATCGAGTTGGCTCAGCCCCACTACGTACCCGAACTTGCCGAAAAAATTGTTAATTCACAGAATTACGACGTTATTATCGGCTCAATTCACAACCTTCGCGGTATGGAGGATTTCTACTACTTCAAATCCTTCGACGGCTACAAGGTTGAGGATTTAATGAACGAGTATTTTGATGAGCTTCTTAATATGATGGAGTGGGGCAATTTTGATATTCTTGCCCACATCACCTACCCCTTCAGATACATCTTCAATATATGCGGTTACGTTGAAGATATCAACAAATATTCCAAAAAGGTCGACGAGCTTCTTAAACTCTGTGCCGAAAAGGATAAGGCCCTTGAGATTAATATGGGCGGTCTTAAGTACCCCATTAACAAACCCGCACCCGACCTTGATACTGTTAAACGCTACAAGGAATTAGGCGGCAGACTCGTTAGCGTAGGCTCTGATTCCCACTATGCTGAGCGTATCGGCTTTGGCATTCCTCAGGCTTACGAAATCGCCCGCGAGGCAGGCTTTGACTTCGTTGCAAAGTTCAACGAAAGAAAGGTATCCGAGTTCCCAATCAAGTAATTTTTAATGTATAAGAGTGTATATTTTGTGAAAATATACACTCTTTATTTAAAGCCTTTTCCAATAAATGTATATAAAAATTGTAAAGTCAATAGCTTGTCATTGTTCATAACTGTGTCTAATTTGTATATAACTCACTCTTTTTGCTTTTTAAGAATTTCAAAACCGCAAAAACACGTAAAGCAACTGACTTTACATCTACAAAGTTATGAACAAAAGACAATTTACGACTTTTGTATATACATTTGCATATACATTTCGTGTTTTTTCGCAAAACGTATATGTTCAAAACTTTAAAAGGAGGTCAGGTGTTATGCGAGTTATAAAATATACTATTAATAATGAATATAACAACAGACCTCTGTTGCATTTTTTGAAGGGTCACGTTAAGCTTTCAACCCATATTGTGCAGTCACTTCGCCACAGCAGTGGCTCAGTTATTGTAAACGGAAAGCCTCACAGATTAGTCGACAAGGTTTTTGAGGGCGACCTTTTGGAATTACACCTTCCCGACAAAAGCAGCCTCCCGCCCCTGTGGGAAACAGACCTTGAGGTTATATTTGAGGACGATGATATACTTATAATAAATAAGCCCTCGGGTGTTTCAGTGCACCCCACCTATAACCACCCCAATGGTACTCTTTGCAATGCGGTTGCAAGCTACCTTGTAAAAACCAATCAGAAAAACTGCACACCCCGTGCGGTTGGTCGTCTTGATAAGGTTACCTCGGGCGTTATGATATTTACCAAAAACGCCTTTTCTGCATCCCGTCTTAACGGCAATTTAGAAAAAACCTACACGGCTATTGCCTGTGGAATAATGGACGAATCAGGCACGGTAAATGCCCCCATTTACCGACCCGACCCCAACAAGACAATCCGTGCCGTAGGTGAACAGGGTGACTTTGCCGTAACTCATTGGAGGCTTATTGATAGCTTCGCTAACAAATCATATCTTGAAATAAAAACTGAAACGGGCAGAACTCATCAGATAAGGGTCCATTGTGCACATATCGGGCACCCCCTTTTGGGTGACGAAATGTACGGTGCACCCGTCACCGAAAGCATCACCCGCGCCGCATTACATTGTAAAAGGGTAACCTTCACACACCCCGTATCAGGGGAGCGTTTGACCTTCACCGCAGACGAGCCCGAGGATATGAAAAAAGAGTTAAAAAAATGTTGACAAACCGAATATTATCTGTTAAAATACCATTTGCCGCATATTAAGGGCGGGTATATTGTTATGCCCATAAACACAAAGTGTGCCTTGTTAGCGAGACTGAAAGAAAGCAGGTAATAATCTATGTACGCAATCATCGAAACAGGCGGAAAACAGTACAAAGTTCAGAACGGCGACGTTATCTTCGTTGAAAAGCTTGAAGTTGAAGCTGATTCCGAAATAACCTTCGATAAGGTTATCGCAGTTGGTGCAGATGACGGTATTAAGGTCGGTGCTCCTTACGTTGACGGTGCTTCTGTTAGCGCAAAGGTTCTCAAGAACGGCAAAGGCAAGAAAATCGTTGTTGCAACTTACAAACCCAAAAAGAATGAAAAGCGCAAAATGGGTCACAGACAGCCCTATACAAAGGTTGAAATTTCAGCCATCAATGCGTAATCAATGATAAAAGTTAAATTTTATCACTCAGGCAATGCACCGGTTGGTTTTGAAATTACAGGTCACTCAGGCTACGGTACACACGGCAACGACATCGTTTGCTCCGCAGTGTCCTCCGCCGCATATATGACCGCCAACACCCTCATCGAAATTATGAAGCTTCCCGTTTCAGCACAGGTCGATGACGGTATGATGAAAATTTCAATCCCAAAAGAAAGTGCAGCCAAAGCTAACGATATTTTGCTCGGCTTTGAGCTTCATATTAATGCACTCGCTGAGCAGTACCCTAAAAATGTTACGATAACTACTACGGAGGTGTAACGAATGCTTAAAATCAACATCCAGTTATTTGCTCATAAAAAAGGTATGGGTTCTACCCGTAACGGCCGTGACTCCGAATCCAAAAGACTCGGTGCTAAAAGAGCTGACGGTCAGTATGTTCTTGCAGGTAACATCCTCGTAAGACAGAGAGGCACTAAAATCCACCCCGGTACTAACGTAGGCAAAGGTAAAGACGATACACTCTTTGCTCTTGTTGACGGTCAGGTTCGTTTTGAACGTCTTGGCAGAGACCGCAAAAAAGTTAGTGTTTATCCCGTTGAGCAGTAATTAAGTTTTAAAATATCCCCATCCGAAGAGGATGGGGATATTTTTTTATTTAATTCACAAACTATTTACAAAAAATAATTCCAAAACAGTTGACAAAACTCCCTTTTAGGGTTATATTATTAACAGAGTTAGCACTCACCCACACAGAGTGCTAACAGGTGCTAAACTACATTAACAGTGAGGTGACGCCTGTGCTTGAGCTATCAGAACGCAAACAACATATTCTTGCTGTTATCGTCGAGCGGTACATTGCAACGGGCGAACCCGTAGGCTCCAAGGTTATATGCACCCAGATGGGGAACGCCGTTTCCTCAGCCACCATACGTAATGATATGGCGGATTTGGTCGAGCTCGGGCTACTTGCTCAGCCCCACACCTCTGCAGGGCGAATCCCCTCTCAGGCAGGCTACCGCTACTACGTTGATAATCTTATGGCGGATTACGAGCTTGATGCAGACGAGCAGGAGCGAATCAAAATCTGGTTAGGTTCATTTTCAAGCGAACCCGACAAACTTTTAGAAAAAGCGGGCAGTATCCTTGCAGAGCTTACAAACTGTGTTGCCGTTTCCTCATCCCCTGCGGACAGTGATGCGATTATAAGACGTATCGAGTTAGTCCCCTTAAGCAACCACACGGCTATGATAGTTTTACTTGCTTCATCAGGTATTCTTAAAAGCGCCGTCGTAAGAAGTGATGCAGAAATCAATATGGATATTGCAGAGGTTTTCTACAACATCTGCCAGACCTATTTTGTTTCCCGCAGTGTTTCGGATATTTCGATTCCGTTCATTCAGACGCTGGTTGCTTCCCTCGGTGACAAGGTTTTCGTTATGTCACCATTCCTTTGTGCTATTGCAGACCTTTGCGAGGCGGTGAAAACCACCGACTTACACTTAAAAGGTCAGAATAATATACTTAATCACTCGGAGCTTTCAGAAGAGGCCTTCGGTCTTATGGACTTCATTCACCGAGGTACCCCCTTAGAAAATATGCTTGACTCCCACAAGGCACCCTTAAACGTTGCCATCGGTAGTGAGAATGTTTACCGTGAACTTAAAAACAGCACAACAATTTTTTCAAAGTATTCCGTAGGTAACAAGGATAGCGGTTCAATCGGCATTATCGGTCCTACCCGCCTTGATTACGCTCACCTTATACCTACTATAAAATATCTTGCAGGTGTTATCGGTAATATGCTTACCGAAACCCTCGACGAATAGGAGAATTAATATGTCTACCGAAGAAACAAAGGTAACTCCCGACGAGGCTCAGGAGCCCGTTGAAGAAAAAGAACCCAAAGCAAAAAAGAAAAAAGCAGACAAAAAAGCCGAGGTTGAAAAGCTTACTGCAGAAATCGAAAAATTAAACGAAGAAATCGCCGCTCTTAAGGACACTCACTTAAGAACCTTAGCCGAGTATTCCAACTTCCGCAACCGCTCACAGCGTGAAAAGGAAGCCCTTTACGGCGATGCAAAAGCAAACACGTTAAAAACGTTGCTTCCTGTTATCGATAATTTCGACAGAGCAACTGATAATAAAACCGACGACATTGAAGCCTACCGCAAGGGCATCGAGATGACCTTTACTCAGTTAAAGGATATACTCGGCACCATGGAGGTTGAGGCATTCGGTGAAGTTGGCGACGAATTCGACCCCAATATTCATAATGCGGTTATGACTGTTGAAAATCCTGACCTTCCCGAAAACACTATTGCCGGTGTATTCGAGAAAGGCTACAGAATGGGTGACAGAATTCTCAGATTTGCAACCGTTCAGGTTACAAACTAAAAAACATAAAACATATTATATATACGGAGGTTTTTAATTATGGCAAAAGCAATTGGTATTGACTTAGGTACAACAAACTCATGCGTAGCAGTTATTGAAGGCGGCGAGCCCGTTGTTATCGCAAACGTAGAAGGCAACAGAACAACTCCCTCTGTTGTAGGCTTCAGCAAAACAGGCGAAAGACTTGTTGGTCAGGTTGCAAAGCGTCAGGCTGTGCAGAACCCCACAAGAACAATTTCATCAATCAAACGTGAAATGGGTACAAACTACAAGGTAACCGTTGACGATAAGAGCTACACCCCCCAGGAAATTTCTGCAATGATTCTTGCAAAGCTTAAGGCAGATGCAGAAAGCTACCTTGGTGAAAAAGTAACAGAAGCAGTTATCACAGTTCCCGCATACTTTACAGACGCTCAGCGTCAGGCAACAAAGGACGCAGGTAAAATCGCAGGTCTTGAGGTTAAGCGTATTGTTAACGAGCCCACCGCTGCTGCACTTGCTTACGGTATCGACAAGGAAGCAGATCAGAAGGTTATGGTTTACGACTTAGGCGGCGGTACCTTCGACGTTTCCATTATCGAAATGGGCGACGGTGTTCAGGAGGTTAAGGCTACCGCAGGTAACAACCGTCTTGGCGGTGACGACTTCGACCAGAGAATTATCAACTGGCTCGTAGCTGAATTCAAGAAAGAAAACGGCGCAGACCTTTCAACTGATAAAATGGCAATGCAGAGACTTAAGGAAGCTGCAGAAAAAGCAAAAATCGAGCTTTCAGGCGTTACTTCATCCGCTATCAACCTTCCCTTCATCACAATGACTGAAGCAGGTCCCCTTCACCTTGACACAACTCTTACAAGAGCTAAGTTCAACGAGCTTACAGCAGACCTTGTTGAAGCTACAATGGGTCCCGTTCGTCAGGCTATTGCAGACTCAGGCTTCTCAGTAAGCGAAATCAGCAAGGTTCTTATGGTTGGTGGTTCTTCAAGAATCCCTGCTGTTCAGGACGCAGTTAAAA
>JAFYLQ010000053.1 GCA_017550105.1 Clostridia bacterium
CCATGGGTACGACCGTACGCGAGATTATTTATGATATCGGCGGCGGTATCCCCAACGGCAAGAAATTCAAGGCAGCCCAGACGGGCGGTCCTTCCGGCGGCTGTATCCCTGCTTCCTGCCTGGATACTCCCATCGACTATGATAACCTTGTTGCCAAGGGTGCAATGATGGGTTCAGGCGGTCTTATCGTTATGGACGAGGACGACTGTATGGTTGATATTGCTAAATTCTTCCTTAAGTTTACTGTTGACGAGTCCTGCGGTAAATGTACTCCCTGCCGTGTAGGTACAAGAAGACTTCTTGAAATTCTTGAAAAAATCACAAGCGGTAAGGGCACTATGGAAGACCTTGAGAGAATGGAATATCTTTGCAACTACATCAAAGAAAACTCTCTCTGCGGTCTCGGTCAGACTGCTCCCAACCCCGTTCTTTCCACATATCAGCGCTTCCGTGACGAATATATCGCTCACGTTGTTGACAAGAAATGTCCCGCAGGCGTTTGTAAGGACCTTGTTACATACTCTATCGATAAGGATAAATGTATCGGTTGCGGTATCTGTGCAAGAAACTGTCCCGTTGACGCTATCACAAGAACAGAGTATATTGCTCCCGGTCATAAGCTTGCATCCTTCTCAATCGACACAGATAAGTGTGTTAAATGTGGCGTTTGTATTGGCAACTGTAAGTTTAAAGCGGTAATTAAATAAGGAGGAACTAACGATGGAAAATGCAGTAAATATTAAAATTAACGGCTTTGATTATCAGGTTCCTGCCGGTTCCACAATTCTTGAAGCTGCTCGTATGGTAGGTATTGAAATTCCTACACTTTGCTACCTTAAAGAAATCAACGCTATCGGTGCTTGCCGTATCTGTGTTGTTGAGGTTAAAGGTGCAAGAAGCCTTGTTGCTGCTTGCGTATTCCCTGTAAACGAGGGTATGGAGATTTTCACAAACACACCCAAGGTTATCAAGGCAAGAAAAACAACTCTTGAGCTCATCCTTTCAACACACAAGAAGGAATGCCTTTCTTGTGTAAGAAGCGGTAGCTGTGAGTTACAGAAGCTCTGTAAGGATTACGGCATTGAGGACGAAAATGCTTATGCAGGTGACGTTGTTAAGTACGACATCGACACAAGCGCTACTCATATGTACCGTGATAATGAAAAATGTATCCTCTGCCGTCGTTGTGTAGCAGTTTGTGACAAGCTTCAGGCTGTTTCAGTTATCGGTGCTAACGACCGTGGCTTTGATACACATATCGGCTCTGCCTTCGAGTACAAGCTCGGTGACGTTGCTTGTGTTAGCTGTGGTCAGTGTATTACCGCTTGTCCCACAGGTGCTCTTGGTGAAAGAGACGATACACAGAAGGTATTTGACGCTATTAACGACCCCACAAAGCACGTTGTTGTTCAAACTGCTCCCGCAGTACGTGTTGGCTTAGGCGAAGAATTCGGCTACGAAATGGGTTCAATCGTTACAGGCAAAATGGTTGCAGCACTTAAAATGCTCGGCTTTGACGGTGTATTTGATACAAACTTCGCTGCTGACCTTACAATTATGGAAGAAGCTACCGAATTCCTCGGCAGACTTAACAAGGGCGAAAATCTTCCCCTTATCACTTCCTGCTCACCCGGTTGGATTAAATTCTGCGAGCACTACTATCCCGAGTTCATTCCCAACCTTTCATCTTGTAAATCTCCTCAGGGTATGTTCGGCTCAGTTGCTAAAACATACTATGCTGAGAAAATGGGTCTTGACCCCAAGGATATTTTCGTTGTATCCGTTATGCCTTGTACTGCTAAGAAGTTTGAGGCAGAAAGAACAGACCATTCTGCAGTTGCAGGACTCCCTGATATTGATGCTTCAATCACAGTAAGAGAGCTTGCAAGAATGATTAAAAAAGCAGGTATCAACTTCAGAATGATTCCCGACGCTGAGTTTGACGCTCCCTTCGGTCTTGCTTCAGGTGCAGGTACTATCTTCGGTGCTACAGGCGGCGTTATGGAAGCAGCACTTCGTACAGCTTACGAGGTTGTTACAGGTAACGAGCTTGAGGACTTCGCTACATTCAGTGCAGTTCGCGGTGTTGAAGGCGTTAAGGAGGCTACATACAACCTCAACGGTACAGAGGTTAAGGTTGCAGTTGCTTCAGGTCTTGCAAACGCTAAGAAGGTTCTTGAAATGGTTAAATCCGGCGAGAAGAAGTATGATTTCATTGAAATTATGGCTTGTCCCGGCGGTTGTGTAAACGGTGGCGGTCAGCCCATCGTTCCCGCTTCAGTTTCAAACTTCGTTGACGTAAGAGCTGAACGTGCAAAGGGTCTTTACAAGGACGACGAAAACCTTCCCTTAAGAAAATCTCATAAGAACCCCGACGTTAAGGCTGTTTATGACGAGTTCTTCGGTGAACCCGGAAGCCACAAGGCACATCACATCCTTCACACAGGTTATACTGAGAGAAAGAAATACTAAGATTAAAAACCTCCACTTCGGTGGAGGTTTTTTTAATTAGGAATGAGGAATTAGGAATTTGACTATATTTCCCCTTTATGCTAAACTTGAAGTTGGTGGTGATATTATGGACGAATTGACTATAAAGCCCGTGGCGTATATTAAAAATGCATACAAAGAAAAATTCGGTGTGCCCCGTCAGAGCGGACTTGCACCCTCGGTGAAGTCTGTTATTGAGCTTTGCGAGGGCTACAGGGATGAAAATATAATCAGGGGAATCGAGCAGTATTCCCACTTGTGGCTTGTGTGGGGCTTTTCTCAAAATAATGGTCAATGGTCACCCACCGTAAGACCGCCTAAACTTGGCGGTAACAAGCGGGTAGGTGTTTTTGCAACCCGCTCACCCTTCAGACCCAACGGTCTGGGACTTTCGGTTGTAAGGCTCAGAGAGGTTATAAAAAATAACGGCATAAGCCTTGTGGTTTCGGGCGCTGACCTTGCGGATAATACACCCATTTACGACATAAAGCCCTACTTACCCTACGTTGACTGTGTTGACGGTGCAATAGGTGGCTTTTCCGACGAGCACAAGGATGATTTTTACGAGGTGGATTTTAGCCCATGTGTTAAAAACGACCTTTCTGATGAGCAGATGAATGCTCTTACAGAGGTTCTGTCATTAGACCCAAGACCCTCATATCAGGATGATGAAAGCCGTGTTTACGGTTTAAGCTTTGCGGATTTTCAGGTGAAGTTCCGCTATGAAAACAAGAAAATTTACGTTACAGAAATAACAGGTGATAAAAATTGATTTATATTAAACCATCATTTTATGATGATTTTAAATGCATTGCATCGGAATGCAGTGACAATTGCTGTATCGGTTGGGAAATCGACGTTGATGAAAACACCCTTCAGAAATACAATGGTCTTAACAACCCCTTGGGTGACGAAATCCGTAGCAAAATAACCACCTCCGAGGACGGCAGTAAA
This sequence comes from Clostridia bacterium, assembly GCA_017550105.1. Taxonomy (GTDB): domain Bacteria; phylum Bacillota; class Clostridia; order Oscillospirales; family Acutalibacteraceae; genus DTU089. The sequence goes on from JAFYLQ010000053.1 coordinate 3,445, forward strand.
TGCTTTGCTTTAGGTGAAAATGACCGATGCCCCTTTTTGAATGAAAAAAACCTTTGCCGAATTATTATTGGTTGCGGTGAGGATGCCCTTTGTGAAATCTGCAAAAATCACCCTCGCTTTTACGAGTGGTTCCCCGGTGTTACGGAGTGCGGTCTGGGGCTTTCCTGTGAGGCGGTCTGCAGAATTTTACTTTCTGATGAAAGCCCTTTTATCCTTGTTGAAGCTGAGGATGATGAGCCCATTGTAATTGAGGGCAAGGACGAAACGATAATATCCGACAGTCACATATTCATAAGTGCCTTAAGAGAAAGATTTTTTGATATTCTTTTTTCGTCGGATAAAACCTACTACGAAAAATTAGAAAAGCTTTGTGTTTCGGCACAAAGCTTCTGCGGTGAGGATTTGCCCTTAAGAAACAGTAAGAAAATTATAGAAGCATACTCCAAAACCGAGCCCATTGACGATAATTGGGTGGCGTATATTACGGATTTACGTGATGGCTTTGACGAGTATTACCTTAAACGTAAGCAGTTTAAGGAGCAGTATAAACACGACAAGCTCTATCCGAAAATTCTTGCATACATATTATACCGTCATCTCATAAAAGCGGCGTTCGACGCCGACGTGCTTTCAAGGGTTTGCTTCTGCCTTGAAGCAATAAAATTTATTGAGCTTTGCGATATGAAAACCTATTGCGATAAAGGTTCACTTACCCTTGAGGACAGAATTCAGAATCTTAAAAATTGGTCAAAGCAGGTTGAGTACAGCGAAGAAAACACAGATTATCTTATTTACGGTGATTGATATGGCTAAACAGGAAAAAACTAATGCAATGCGCATTCTTGATCAAAAGAAAGTTGAATATGTAGTACACGATTATACCGAAAGCGGTGCAATAGCAGGGGAGGACGTGGCTAAAACTCTGGGTGAAGACCCTGAAAAGGTATTTAAAACCCTTGTGACGGTTGGAAAATCAAAACAGTACTATGTTTTTCTCGTACCCGTGTGTAAAGAATTAAATCTAAAAAAAGCGGCTAAAGCGGTGGGTGAAAAAAGCATAGAAATGATAAAATCAAAAGAGCTTTTGCCACTGACGGGATATATACACGGAGGTTGCTCACCAATCGGTATGAAAAAAGCCTTCCCCACAACTGTTGATGCATCTGCAAAAAATATAGATAAAATATATTTTAGTGCGGGTAAAATCGGGCTTCAGGTGGAAATTGCAGTTTCGGATATTAATAAGCTTATAAAAGTTAAATATGACGATATTTGTGATTTATAATTCTTTTTTCGTATTGACACGTAAAAAATGATATGGTAATTTGGAATTAAAATATGGATGAGGAGTGACTTTTATGCAGGTTGCTACTAACGTTGGCTTTAGCGTTTTGGGTATTATTATAATTGCATTGATTGCCATTCTTGTTGTGGGTGGTCTTGTGGCACTTATAGCGGTGCTTGCATCTCGCAAAAACGGCAATGATGACCTTTCGCCCGTTGGCGATGACGGAGTTTTAGGCGACCAAAGGTCATATTTTGACGGCGGCTATTTCGGTTACATCGGTTATCAGATTTTATATTGTCTGATGTCGGTTTTCTCTTTGGGTATAGCCGTTCCTTGGGCTATGTGTATGATGGAGCGCTGGAGGGTTAACCACACGGTAATAAACGGCAGAAGGCTTAAGTTTACAGGTACCGGCGGTAAGCTTTTCGGTAAATATATTTTAGGTGTAATTCTTACTATAATCACATTCGGTATATACGGTATTTGGTTCGGTTTAAGTATTCAGAAGTGGATGACGAGTCACACGGTTTATGCAGATGACCCTGACGAGGCTGTAAGCAGGTTTACGGGCGGTGCAGGCGGTTGGTTCGGCTATCACGTGCTTTTCATAGTCCTTTCTGTTGTAACCTTTGGTATAGGTATGCCCTTTGCTATGGTTATGCTTGAAAGGTGGAAGTTTTCAAACACCGTAATCGGCGGAAGTCCCTTGGTTTTCAACGGTTCGGGCGGAAGACTTTTTGGTAAAATGCTCCTTTGGGCTTTGCTTAGTGTTGTAACCTTCGGAATATTTGATTTGTTCGTTTACGTTAAATACCTCAGATGGGTCGGCGTAAATACGGATGCATTGTACAGAGCTTCTTTATATAAGGAGTATAGCAGGGAACAGGAAAAATTTGCTCTTGAAAACGTAGCCTCTTACGGTCTTGCCGCCAATAATACGGAGCTTGATAAATTACGAAGTGGTGTCAAGGGCGACGAAAGCCTTGACGAAATCAAGATAATGGCACAAAGCGGCAATATCTACGCTTCGTACATATATGCCTGTGAACTTATGAATTCCCGCGGTAACGACGATGAGGAAGCTATTGAGTTGCTCAGAGCCTCTGCTTACGGCGGATATCATCAGGCAATGCTTCATTATGCTTACTACGTTAAAGAGTATAGTGAGCAGGAGTATATTGACCTTGTTAAGGGCTCGGCAAAAGCGGGTAATTTTGAGGCAAGTCGTGTGCTTAAGGAATATTACGAGGCACTTGCTTACGAATTCAAAAAGAACAATGACGAGCGTTCACTTGACGCTTTAAGGGAGTCGGCTTATTGGTTCAAGGTTGCCGTAAGTCAGGGTAATTATCCCAATGAGGACACAACCCTTGAATACGAAAAAATGCTTGATACCATTGCCCTGTGGAAGGCATCACGGGTTGAACCTAAAAAGGGCGGTGCAGGTGTTGTTGTAGGTGCAATTTTCGGTGTAATAGCACTTATTGCCGTTCTTGGTGTGGGTGTCTTCGGAATTCTTGCAGTTTTCGGCGTTTCGGTTCCTGTTTTGGGTAGTTTTGGAGGTCATACGGTTGATTACGTTGACCCCACACCCTATGACGATTACGTAGATGACTACGATGATTATGATGATTATTACGATGGTTCAACTCCCGAAGAGGTTACCGAGAATACCGCCGTATACGTTCCTTACGTTACAGGCTTCCCTGAATCAGATGCGGTAAGTCTGATTGAATCAGTTGGCTTGATTTGTGAGATTACATATACCGAAACCTCGGATTATACAGAGGGTACGGTAATTTCAAGTTCATACTCCGATGGAGATTTACTCGAAAAGGGTTCAACCGTTATTTTGGAAATTGCCATAGCACCCCAATACCCCGACCTTACAAGAAGCAGGGCATTTGAGCTTATAGACAGAGCTTACGTTGCAAGTGAGTTTATGTGCTATTATTTTGACAGACGCGGTATGATGGATAACAGTAATGTTTATGATTATAATATGTTTGGTGATGGCTATACGGTAGCCTGCGGCTCTGTTTCAGGTGTGAATACAAAGGCTGATATGAAAAATGCGTTATCTGCGGATTTTACAGACGAGTATATAGACAATGTGTTTATGAGTACTCTTTCAAGTACAGACCCGTCGGTGACAATGTACGAGGGCCGATGGATTGAGGTTAACGGGAAAATATACTGTGTGCCTAACGAATTTGTCGGTTTATACAGTATATATGAGGAAACAGTATCTGTTGAGGAAATCGGACCCGGCAGATACAGGGTTACAGGTAAAGGCGGTGCTCCCACACTTGAGGATTGTGGCGAGTATGAGTACATGGTAGTGTACGATGATGCTGACGGTACTTATAAAATAGACTATTAAAAAAACACTCTTAAGACGAAGCCCGTCTTAAGAGTGTTTTTCATAATATTTCCATTATTTCTTCCAATTTGTTCACTATGTACGTGGGCTTGATGTCCTCGGGTAAAGGGTCACCGTTTTTATTGAACCATATTGTGTCGATGCCGTAATTTATGCCCCCGATAATATCAGCCGAAAGACTGTCGCCTATAAGTAAGGTGTCACCCTTAGGGGGATTACCGAGCCTTTCAAAGCAATAGTCGAAAAACTCCTTGGCGGGTTTAGGTATACCTATATCCTCAGATACAAAAAGACCGTCGAAGTATTTTTCAAAATCGCCGATTTTAAGTCGGCTTTCCTGAACAAAGCGGAAGCCGTTTGAAACTATATAAAGCTTATATTTACCCTTAAGATATTCAAGCAAATCATAAGCACCCTCAACGGCACAGGCATATCGGGCAACACCGTTTTCAAACATTTCCTCTAAAATTGTTCCGTCAAAATCAATGCCCAATTTACCGAGAATTATATTCCAACGGTCGGCACGAAGCTGTGCCTTGGTTATTTCGCCCTTTTCAAGTCTTTTCCAAATCCTTACGTTTTCGCATATAAACGTATCGAAAACCCTTGGTGTGTACTCAAACCCCAATTCACCGAAGGCATTGATTATTGAATGCCTTGCGCATTCGTTGAAATCAATAAGTGTGTTATCAAGGTCAATAAGCAGAATTTTCTTTTTCATAATTACCTTTCAAAAAAGACTGTCGAAAAATCGGCAGTCCTTTTTCATAATTAAAGCTTTTCTATTTTTTCGGCAACCTCGTCAAGCCAATCGCCCTCAAATAGTTCAATTGCACCTGCGTCAACTGCTGCGGCAAGCTTGTTGTTAATAGGAATCTGAGCTACCGTATCAACGTTATAAGCCCTTGTAATTTCTTCGATGTGGCTTTCACCAAAAATACTGTGCTTTTTGCCACAATCGGGGCAGAGGAAGTAAGCCATATTTTCTGCAAGAGCAATAACGGGGATTTTCATAAGGTCCGCCATTTTAACCGCCTTTTCAACAATCATACCCACAAGCTCCTGGGGTGATGCTACAATAACAATGCCGTCAACGGGAAGGCTCTGGAATACTGTAAGGGGTACGTCGCCTGTTCCGGGGGGCATATCCACGAACATAAAGTCAACGTCGTTCCATATAACGTCGGTCCAGAACTGCTTTACTGCACCTGCAATAACGGGGCCACGCCATACTACGGGGTCTGTGTCGTTTTCGAGAAGCAGGTTTACGGACATAACCTCAATACCTGTTTTTGTCATACAGGGGAAAATGCCGTTCTCCGTTCCCTGAGCCTTTTCCTTGATGCCGAATGCCTTGGGAATTGAAGGACCCGTAATATCCGCATCGAGAATGGCAGTTTTGTAGCCCTTTCTTTGCATTGAAACTGCAAGAAGTGTGGTAACCAATGATTTACCAACGCCACCCTTACCGCTTACAACGCCGATTACTTTTTTTATATTTGAAAGCTCGTGGGGCTTTTCAATCAAGCTTTCAGGTTCCTTTCTTGATGAGCAGTTCTGTGAACAGGTACTGCAGTTGTGTGTACATTCACTCATTTTTTACATCTCCTGATTTTTATATTGTTCCCTCATAAAATGCCTTTTTAAACCACACGTCATCAACCTCAAATTCCTTGTGGTTAAGGTATTCCAATATACCTGCGTCGGTTTTAAAATCAAAAGCCAATTTGTATGAGTAAAGGAATTGCTTTTTGTATGAACCGAATTCCTTGTTCTGTGCGTTTGTGCCGTATTTTCCGTCACCTAAAAGGGGATTGCCCAGGTGTGAAAAATGGGCTCTTATCTGATGGGTACGTCCCGTGAGAAGCTCAACCTCAACCAATGACAAACCGCCCTTGTATCCCAAAACCTTATATTTTGTGGATATGTGCTTGGTGTTATCGCCTGATTTATCGCTGACGTAAACCCTGTTTTGCTTTTCGTTCTTCTGAAGGTAGCCTTCAATAATGCCGCTTTCCTTTTTTAGCTTACCGATTACCACACACAAATACAATTTGTGTAATTCACGGTTTTTAAGCTTTTCGTTAAGAATTCGCAGAGCCTCCGAATTCTTAGCACCAATTATAATTCCGCAGGTGTTACGGTCAATTCGGTTAACAAGTGCAGGTGCAAACGAGGTTTCGCTGTCGGGGTTATACTCACCCTTTTCGTACAAATAACGCTTAACACGTGTAATTGCCGTGTCGGTGTAGTTGCCCTCGTCGGGGTGGGATAGAAGTCCTGCAGGCTTATCTATTAGGATTATGTTTTCGTCCTCGTAGACGATTTTTAAGCTCTTACCCGCATTAAGGAAATCGTATCGGGGCTTGACGGGTTCGAAAAACTCATCGTTGATATAAAGGCTTACAACGTCGTTTTCCTTAAGCCTGTACGAAATCTCGGAACGCTTGGCATTAACCTTTATACGCTTTGAGCGTATGTATTTATACATAAGTGATTGGGGCAGGAGGGGGAAGGACTTTGTAAGGTACTTGTCAAGCCTCTGACCCGAATCGTTTTTGTTTATTATAAATTCTCTCATTTTGCTTTCAGTTCCTCGGCAATTTTTTCAAGCTTTTTAAAGCGTCTGCTAACGGCGGAGCGTGAAAGCTCGGGCTTCATAAGCTTGCCCAGCTCGTCCAATGAAAGGTCGGGGTTTTCGAGTCTTAATGAGCAAAGCTCCGAAAGGTCCTTGGTCATATCATCAAGGGAGATTTTTTTAAGAACCTCCTCAATTAATGCCACCTGCTTAAGACCTGCTTCAATTGAACGGCTCATATTAGCCGATTCGAAGTTTGAGCGTCGGTTAATCTGATTTTTTAAATCCTTCATTGCACGGGTCTGCATAACGGATAAAAAGGCTTTGTTAGCACCCATAGTGCCTATGAAATCCTCCACGGATTCTGCATCCTTGCTATATAAAACGTAGCTGTTGTTACGTATTATTTTTTTAGCCTTAAGCCCTATGTCGGTTATTATCTGCATAAGGTCGTCGCAAAGCTTGGCCTTCTGCACGCTGAATTCTATATGATAATCCTTCTGCGGGTCGGTTACGCTTCCGCAAACAAGGAAGGCACCTCTTATGAAGGCTCTTGAGCAACAGTCGTCGTTGGTTTCCTCAAGGTTTGCAAGGTTTACACGAAGGGCTAATTCCTTACCCGTGTAGCCGAAATATTCAAGAATTGTAAGACGGTCACGCCTGTCGGGAATGGTGACCTTGTAGTTTCCCGCATCGGTGCAATTAAGGGTGGGTGTTACACCCGTTAAATCACGTATACAGGCACAGTATCTTTCGGCAACGTCCTTAAGCTCCGTCATAAGGGAAATTTCGGTGCTTGAAAAGGCTCTGCCGAAAATAAGCATACCGAAAGCCTCCGCCTTGTAGCAACAGGCGGAGGGAATTGATTGTGTAAGTTCGTTTTTAACATCTGATGAAAAGGACATATTTTACCTCAAAACAATAACTTCGGGTTCAAGGGTAACACCGGTTTCATTTTTAACGGTTTCTGAAACGAATTCAATAAGCTTTAATATATCGGTGGAGGTGGCACCGCCTTTGTTGATTACAAAGCCCGCATGCTTTTCGCTTACCTGAGCACCACCCACGGCTTTACCCTTTAAATTACATTGCTCAATAAGTGCACCTGCAAAATACCCCTCGGGACGCTTAAAGGTGCTACCCGCACTGGGATATTCAAGGGGCTGCTTATCCTTTCTTCTGCCAAGGAAATCATCCATACGTGCCTTGATATTCTCACGTGTGTCGGGCTTAAGCTTAAGCTTACCGCCTAAAATAATGCAACCGTTGTTTTTGTATACCGAATGACGGTATGAAAGGTCTGCATCCTTAGCAGAAATTGTTTCAACCCTCATATCGGGGGTCAGGTGAGTAATCTCTGTTAAAACGTCCTTCATCTCGCCGCCGTAAGCACCTGCATTCATATATACGGCACCGCCAAGGGTACCGGGAATGCCGAAAGCAAACTCAAGACCGCTAAGCTCCTTTTCAAGAGCAAAACGGCAAAGGGAAACAAGGTTCACACCTGCAGTAAAGCTTACGGTGTTATCCTCAAGAAGCTCGAGCTTTGACATTTGGTCGCCGATTATTATAACGGCTTTTTCGATTCCTTCATCAGGAACCAAAACGTTGGTGCCGTTGCCGAGAACCACAAAGGGTACGTTTAATTCCTTGCACTTATTGATAATAAGTATAATCTGCTCGGTGGTCGCAGGTGAAAGTCGTACACCGCAGGGACCACCGGTTCTGAAGGACGTGTGAAGTGACATTTTGTCGTTTAACACACCTTCGCAATTTATACTCAGGGCATAATTATATAATTCCTGAAAAGTATTATTCATATTCACCATTATTCATCAAGTAATGCGGCACCGATGATACCTGCATCGTTACCAAGTGCAGCGGGAAGAATAGCTGCCTGCTTGTCAGCATAAACGCTGTAACGCTCAGCCTTTACCAGTTCACGGATGGGCTTAAGAATTTTTTCACCCTGACCGCTTATACCGCCACCGATACAAACTGCCTCGGGCTGAAGTGCATTGATAACGTTTGCAAGACCGATTGCTACGTAGTAAAGGTATCTGTCAACAACTGCCTTTGCGGTTGCATCACCCATATCAAGGGCTTCGAAAATGGTTTTACCCTCAACCTTGTTAAGGTCACCGTCGCAGGTCTGCCACAAAAGACTGGATTTATCATTCTGCATTGCTTCAACTGCCTGTGCAACAAGTGCGGTTGCAGATGCGTATTTTTCCCAACAGCCTTTACGACCGCAGTTACAGGGAATGCCGTCAACGTTTATTACCATATGCCCCATTTCACCACCGCAGAAGTTGCTGCCACGGTAGATTTTGCCGTCAATGATAATGCCGCTGCCAACACCTGTGCCGAGAGTTACTGCAACGAAATCCTTAACACCGTGACCGCAGCCTGCAACTGCCTCGCCGAGAGCCGCAGCGTTGGCGTCGTTTTCAAGGTAAACGGGCTTTTTAAGTCTTTCCTCAAGCATATCCTTTGCGGGTACGTTGTGGAATTTAAGGTTATTTGAAAACTCGATAGCGCCTGTGTCCTTATTAACTGAACCGGGAGTACCGATACCTACTGACTGAATTTCATCGTAGTTGATGCCTGCATTTACTACAGCCATATCAACTGCTTCCTTAATTGAATCAAAAATTGCTTCGGCGGGACGGGGTGCACGGGTTTTAACCTTACCTCTGCCGATAATATTATAGTTTTCGTCAATAACACCTACGGCGATATTTGTACCGCCAAGGTCAACACCAATTCTGTACATAATTATGTTCTCCTTATATGTAAGATTTATTAATCAGGCTTATTGCCAGGATTCCAATTCGTTGGGGTCGGGGTAAACGTCACCCATACCCAATTGCTGCATAAGCTCACGAGCCGCATTGTAGCCCATACGCTTCTGACGGTTGTTCATTGCCGCGATTTCAATGATAATTGCAAGGTTACGGCCGGGCTTTACAGGTACTACCGTAGCAGGTATCTTGATGCCGAGAATGGTGAAATATTCCTCTTCAAGACCAAGTCTGTCGTAAGCCTTGGAACTGTCCCATTGCTCAAGCTGAATAACCATATTGATTTTTTCGGTAAGCTTAACGGAGCCTATACCGAAAATATTACGGGCGTTAACAATACCGATACCGCGAAGCTCCATAAAGTGACGGATGTTGTCGGGTGCGGAGCCCACAAGGGTTTTGGATGAAACCTTTTTGATTTCAACCGCATCGTCGGCTATAAGACGGTGACCTCTCTTGATAAGCTCAACTGCGGTTTCACTTTTACCAACACCGCTGTCACCAAGAATAAGAATACCCTCACCGTAAACCTCAACCATAACACCGTGGCGTGTTATACGCTCAGCCAATTCCGTGCTGAGGTAGGCAATTATTGTTGCCATAATTCCCGAGGTGGGCTCGGAGGTTCTGAGAAGGGGAACCTCATATTTCTGAGCCATTTCAACCATTACGGGTAAGATGTCGATATTACGGGTAACGATTACAACGGGGGGCTTGAGACTGAAGAAAAGCTCAACGCGTTCACGCTGTGTTTTTTCGTCAAGCACCTCAAGATAGCTCATTTCTGCAAGACCTACAAATTCAACACGTAACGGGTCAAAGTATTTTTCGTATCCTGCAAACATAAGACCGGGACGGTTAACGTCCTGAGAGCTTATAACCAACTCGTTGTCGGGCTTGTCGGGCATATATATTGTTTCAAGGGAGTGAGCCTTGATAACCTTGCTTAA
>JAFYLQ010000004.1 GCA_017550105.1 Clostridia bacterium
AGAGGTAAAATTTGCCAATAGCTTTGCTTTGACGCCTTTAAAAAGTCAACAAAGCGTATCAAGGCTCAGCCTGATCCCGACGCTGTTAAGGTTGTCTACATAGGTACAGTTGCCGAAACAGGTGACAGAAACGCTCCCATTCATTGGGGTAGAACAGGTGACCCCCTTAAGGTAAGCGTTTATGACCACTACGCTATCAGTAAAATTAAGGCAGAGGCAGTTTTTGCTGAGTCAGGTCTTAAATATTGGGTATCACTTCGTCAGTCAGGTATTCTTTATCCTGCAATCCTTAAAAATCTTGAGCCCATTATGTATCACGTTCCGATTAATGGTATGCTTGAATGGGCAACAGTTGAGGACTCAGGTCGTCTTCTTGCAAATGTTTGTGGTGACGATATTCCCGAAGAATTCTGGAGAAGATTCTATAACATTGGTTCAGGTGAAGAATACAGAATTACAAACTACGAGTTCGAGGAGCTTCTTCTCGGTACACTCGGTCTTGGTTCACCCAAAAAGCTCTTTGACCCCCACTGGTTCACAACCCGTAACTTCCACGGTCAGTGGTACTACGACGGTGACGAGCTTGAAAAATATTGTCACTTCCGTGCAAATATCCCTGTTAAGGAATATTTTAAGAGTATGATGAACAATGTTGAATCTTACTATAAATTAGCTTTCCTTGCAAAGCCCTTTGCACCTATTCTTAAGAAGCTTTGGATGAAGAAAATCGCAGAGACTCCCGAGTATGGTACACTTTGGTGGGCAGAAAACAAGGTTGACGTAAGAATGACTGCATACTACGGCAGTATGGAAGAATACGAAAAGCTTCCCAGAAAGTGGGCAGATTTCGAAATCGTTATCCCTGCAAAGCAGACAACTGCAGACGACGTTGTTGTTCTTGACCACGGCTACGATGAAACAAAGCCCTTTGACACTCTTACTATCGAGGACCTTCAAAAGGCTGCTGAATTCAGAGGCGGTAAATGTCTTGCAACAGAAATCGTTGATATGTACACACCTGTTAAATGGGTAAGTGCAAGAGGCACAGAGTTCGAGATGTCACCCAACCTTGTTCTTAAGGGTGGTCACTGGTGTCCTGCAGAGCTTCCCTGGCCCTGGAAATATGACGAAGAAGCAAGAATCAACCCCTTCTTTGCACAGGTTTGGGACCGTAAGGGTGAGGATAACGTATATGGTCCTGAAATCTTTGATAACTTTAAGGAGAAGGTTACAGAATGAAAGTATTTATGATTGGCGGTACAGGTCTTCTTGGCTGTGAAGCCGCACGTATATTTATTGAAAGAGGTCACGAGGTAACAAGCGTTGCTCTTCCTCCTCTTCCCGAAGGTGCACCCATTCCCGAGGAAATGAAGCTCGAATTCTGCAACATCTACGAGAAATCAGATGATGAAATCCGTGAGCTTCTCAAGGGTCACGATTGCTTCGTTTTCGCCGCAGGTATCGACGAGCGTGTTGAATTCCCTGCACCCGTTTACGACGCTTACTACAAATATAACATTCAGCCCCTTGAAAGAATCCTTCCTCTTTGTAAAGAGGTTGGCGTTAAGAGTGCTGTTATTCTCGGTTCATACTTTGCATACCTTGCAAAGGAGCGTCCCGATATGAAGCTTACTGAGAAGCACCCCTACATCAGAAGCCGTATCGACCAGGAGAACGTAGCCTTCTCCTTTGCTGATGAAAACTTCGACGTAGCAGTTCTTGAGCTTCCCTATATTTTTGGTACTCAGCCCGGCAGAAAGCCCGTTTGGGTTATCCTTATCGAGCAGATTAAGAGAATGGATAAGCTTCCCTTCACAATGTATCCCGGTGGCGGTACTGCAATGCTTACAGTACGTCAGGTTGGTGAGGTTATCGTTGGTGCCGCAGAAAAATCAAAAGGTGCTAAGGCATGGCCCATCAGTATGTATAACCTTACTTGGAAGGAATTCCTTAAAATCGTTTATGCCGCAAGAGGTATGGGCGAAAACCGTAAGATTATCAGCGTTGCTCCCTGGATGATGCGAATGGGTCTTGGCGGTGTTAAGAAGGAATATGCAGAAAAGGGTATCGAAAGCGGTATTGACGTTGACGGACTTGCAGATATTATGGACATCAACCTCTTTATTCCCGACCGTTTCTCAAAGGAACTCGGTGCTACAGATGACGATATCAAATCAGCAATCTTTGATTCAATCAAGGTTTCACAGGCTGTTTACGACGGCACAGTTGAACTCCTTGGTATGAAGGGTGAATAATTAAATTTAAAACCGTCTGAGAAATCAGACGGTTTTTTACTGTCATATTAGTAGTTGTAACGCTCATATACTTGTATAGAACTCATTCAGGGGGAATACAAGTATGAATTACGATTACGAGCAAAGGGCAGAATCCTTGGGTCGCTACATAATCGAAAGCAAATCAACCGTAAGGGCAACCGCCAAAAAATTCGGTGTGTCAAAATCCACCGTGCATAGTGATGTTACCAAACGCTTAAGGCGTATTAATCCCGAGCTTTTCAACCAAGTTAGAAAGGTGCTTGACGTAAATAAAGAGGAGCGTCACATCCGTGGCGGAATTGCCACTCGTGAAAAATATAAAAAGGAGGCTATTACTTCCAAATAGCTCCCCAAGGTTGACAAAAATAAGCGAAAAGGGTATATTAAATATAATAAATTCCTCTTTCGGAGATGTTTAATATGAAAAAATATTTTGCTTTAGTGTTAACTTTAGTTATGCTTTTGAGTCTTGGTGCCTGTGGCGAAAAGAAATACGTTGACGACCCTCACGCACTTGAAACTGCCGACACCTATTATGGTGTTGAAAATAATGCGGGCTCAATCACTCTTACGCCCGACTCTGCAAAGGTTATGCTCGGCGTATATTCTGCTAAGCAGTTGGGGCTTAAAAAGACCATTGACCAATATGATTTAGTGCTCAGTGCCACAACCTACGAGGGCAAGGATGGTTGTAAAATCGAGGCTTTCGCCAAGGATGAAAAAACTGCCGAGGGCACCTTCTTAATAATCGGCACTCAATGCTACGTGTATAACGCCAAAACCGAAAAATACACCGCACTTTCAAGCTCTGCTACAAAGCCTGTAGCTGATAAAACAACCTCACCTGCAAACACTATTCCCGACGACCCAGATATTGAATTTCAATATCATAAAGAAAACAACTACCTTATGCAACAAAGGTTTTCTGCCTACGAATACGCTACCTTAGGTCTTGAAAAAGAAATTGAACAATACGTTTTTGTAGTTAACGGTAACAGTGGCGTTGCTATTGACGGTGTCACCGTTTACTACGTTGACGTTTATGAAAAAAACGGTGAGAAAACAGACGTAAGGCTTGGCTTTTCTGCCGACGGTGATGACTATATTTATAACGTAGAATATAAGGTTTACGAAAAAATCGAAGCATAAAAATTAAGCACTATGACCGTTGTCATAGTGCTTTTTTCATTATCAGTAATTTGCTAAAATTTCTTCGGCTTTTTTCTTTACCATATAAATTAAATCGTTGGGCATTCTTACCTTAACTCTGCCGCCGAACTGCACAACCCAAGCCGCAAGACCGTCACTTACTGCGGCGTTGGTTCTTAATATAAAGTGCTCCTCGTCAAGCTTCTGCAAACGTACTCTGTCACCAAAACGGTCAAGCATTGGCTCAAGCAAATCGTTGTTACAGGCAAGTTCAACGGGCTTGGGCTCACCACTGTACATATTAAAAAGCTTTGAGGCATAGTCGGCAGAATCAAAGTAGTTTTTGTAATTTGAAACCTCGGAAAAATGACGTGCAGGCTCCTTGGTTATTTTGTATTTCTTGATTTTTTCAACCCTTAATTGCATAAGGTTATCGTATTTTTCGTTGTTGCAAACAAGGTAGTAGTGGTCATCGGACCAAATAAAAGCGTAGGGGCTTACGGTGTAAGTCTTTTCCTCACTTGCGGTTTTGAATTCATCGGTTATTTTACGGCGTGAGTAGGTTATGCTAACCTTAACACCGTCGGTAATGGCCTCGTTTATGTTATGTATAATGTGGTAAATATCCTCGTTCTTGGTTTTGGGACGGTTGTCAACGTAAACCTGCGAATGTAGGATTTTTGCCTGTTTTTCACCTGCGAAGCTTTCGATTTTATCCACAAGCTCGTTGGTCTTTTTTTGTGAAATGAAGTTTGCCGCCTGTACCGCATCGGTCAACAAACGGATTTCTGCAAGCTGGAACTTTCTTTCGCCCAAGAAGTAACCGCCACCACTTCTTGAACCGGTGTGAATAATGTCGTAGCCGTATTCTCGGAGTACGTCTATGTCCTTATAAATGGATTTTCTTTCTGCGGGGATACCAAGCTTATTTAATTCGTCGCAAAGCTGATTAGCGGAAATGTAGTGGTTTTCGTCGGTTTTTTGTTCAAAAATCTCCGCAAGATACAAAAGTTTAAGCTTTGAGTTCTTTACACCTGCCATAAAAAACACTCCTTTGTTCCATTTATTGTACTATAAAAGTATTGTACAACAAAAGGTGAACTTTGTAAACCATAATATGGTTTTTATTGTTTACAAAAGGGGTTAAGGGGTGTATAATTATATGATGAAATTACTATAGGGAGGTGTGGCAATGGTTGGTTTAAAAATCGGCCTTGATATAGGCACGGGCTACGTAACGGCCGCAGTTGAGGGCAAGGGCGTTGTCCTTTGTGAACCGGCGGTTGTAGCACTTGAAAGAGAATCGGGCAAGGTTATTGCCGCAGGGTCAAAGGCGGCTGAAATGACGGGCCGTTGTCCCGATGCCATAAAGCTTGTAAGACCGCTTTTAAGTGGTGGCGTGTCCGAACTTGAAAGCAGCGAAAAACTTTTAAGAGCCTTCCTTGAAAAAATCTGCAAAAACAAAATCTTTAAGCCTACGGTTGTTGCAACGGTTCCTGCAGGTGTCACAAACCTTGAAAAACGTAATATTTTAGGTTGTATTCTCAGGGCGGGTGCAGGCAGAGCAACCCTTATTGAGGAGCCCTTAGCCGCCGCATTGGGTATTGGTGTTATGCTTAATAAACCCTACGGTACTATGATTGTTAACGTTGGTGCGGGTACAACGGGCGTTGCGGTTGTTACAATGGGTAGCGTTGCCGTTGCCAAAAGCGCACCTATAGGCGGCAATAATATGGATAAAATAATAAAAACCTACCTTAAGGCTAACCGTGGTGTTGCCGTGGGCAGACTTACCGCTAAGGAACTTAAGCATATTTTAGGCGGTGCCAAAATGCGTGACGAAACCATTGCGGCAATCTCCAAGGGTAAGGATATGTCCGACGGTATGCCAATGTTTTTTGAGGTTACGGCGCAGGAAATTAACTATGCAATCCGTGACAGTATTGACGAGGTGTGCAAGGTTATTACCGACGTTTTAGAGGTCACACCGCCCGATTTAATTAAGGATATAACCGATGACGGTATCTTCCTTTGCGGTGGTATGGCGGACCTTTACGGGCTCGACAAATATATAACCGACGTAACGGGCATTAAAGTTAACATTCCCGGTAATTATACCAACGTGTCGGCGTTAGGTTGCCTCAGAGCACTTAGTGAGCCCGACTATCTTTCTCAGAATGGCTATCACTTTGTAACACTTGAAACTCTCAATTAGTGAGGTATTTATGAAATTACTTGTAATTGACGGAAACTCCATTTTAAACCGTGCATTTTACGGTGTGCGTTTACTTACAACTAAGGACGGCAAGTTCACCAACGGTATATTCGGCTTTATGAACATACTCCTCGGTATGCTTGAGGAATATAAGCCCGACTCGGTTGCAGTTGCCTTTGACGTTAAGCACCCCACCTTCAGGCACGAAATGTACGATGCCTACAAGGGCACTCGTAAGCCTGCACCCACTGAGCTTATAGAGCAGTTTCCCACACTTAAGGAGCTTTTAGGCTATCTTGGCTTTACGGTTGTTGAAAAGCCCGGCTACGAGGCGGACGATATTTTAGGCACACTTTCCGCAGCCTGCAGTAAGGACGATTTTTGCTATATTGCAACAGGGGATAGGGATAGCCTTCAGCTTGTTCGCGAAAACGTAAACGTTCTTCTTGCAACCACCCGAATGGGTAAGTCTGAAACGGTTAAATACGATATTGCCAAAATTAACGAGGTTTACGGCGTAACCCCCGAACAGCTTATTGATATCAAAGCCATTCAGGGGGATACCTCCGATAATATTCCCGGTGTAGCAGGTATCGGTGAAAAGGGTGCCGCAGACCTTATACAAAAATTCGGCTCAATTGAAAATATTTACGATAATTTAGCAGAGCTGGACATTAAGCCCGGTATGAAGGTTAAGCTTGAAGCATCAAGGGATAATGCCTTTTTAAGCAAAAGGTTGGGCACTATCTGCCTTGAAGCACCCGTGAATACGGATTTGAATTCTTATTTAATCAAGGAGCCCGACTCCGAAAAGGCGGCTAATCTTCTTGTATCACTTGAAATGTTCAAGATTTTAAACCGACTTAATCTTGACTCAGTTAAAATGAGCGAAAATGCCGACACCAAGACCATTAAGCTTTACGAGGCTGAGGATTACGACGCTCTTTATAACACCCTCAAAACCAATGGTAAAGCCTTCTTTAACGTTAAATACAACGATTTCGGCATTGAGTATATGCTTTTTAAAACCGCCGACGGTGTGGCTTTGGTTTATAACAACGACTTTATGTTTATAAGCTTTGTTTCAAACCTCTTTTCCGATGATTCTATTGAAAAATACACCGACGACTCAAAAAAACTTTTCGGATTTTGTGACGAAAGCGGAATCGACCTTGTTAATATCGCCCTTGATACCTCTCTTGCGGCGTATCTTCTTAACCCCAATTCAAGCGACTATTCCGTGAAAGCCCTTGCGGGTGTTTACTCATTGAATAACGTTAAAATTGATGCGGGTGACCTTGCGGATTTTTATTCTCAAGAGGAGGAGAAAGTCAACGCCTGTGCAGTAATTGAAGCCTTGAGCGTAAAACTTTCTGCCGAGGTTAACGATAATAATCAGGGTGCACTTCTTAAGGATATCGAGTTGCCCCTTGCAAGGGTTCTTGCAAGTATGGAGCGTGAGGGCTTCTCTGTTGACAGAGCGGGTCTTGAGGCTTACGGTGATAAAATTGGCGCAAGTCTTGATGAAAGCCTTAAGAAGGTTTACGATATGGCAGGGTGTGAATTTAACCTTAATTCACCCAAGCAGTTAAGCGACGTTCTTTTTTCCGAGGAAAAACTTAATTTACCCCACGGCAAGAAGACCAAGAGCGGTTATTCCACAAATGCGGACGTTCTTGAAGGACTTAGGGATAAGCACCCAATTATCAACGAAATTTTAAAATACCGTGGCTTACAAAAGCTTAAATCTACCTATTGCGAGGGTCTCTTGAAGGTTATCGATAACGACGGCAGAATTCATTCAACCCTTAATCAGACCGAAACCCGCACGGGCAGAATTTCATCTGCCGAGCCCAATTTACAGAATATTCCTGTCAGAACCGAGTTGGGTAGGGAGCTTCGCCGTTTCTTTAATGCCAAAGAGGGCTACGCCTTAGTGGATGCGGACTATTCACAGATTGAGCTTCGTGTTCTTGCGGCTCTTGCTAAGGATGAGAATATGATAAACGCCTTCATAAGCGGTGCGGACATTCACTCTATTACCGCATCGCAGGTTTTAGGCGTTCCCCTTAATGAGGTTACACCCAACGACCGTCGCAAGGCGAAGGCGGTAAACTTCGGCATTGTTTACGGCATAGGTGCATTCTCACTTTCACAGGATATCGGCACGTCCGTGGTTGAAGCGGACAGATATATAAAGGGCTACCTTGCCAATTATTCGGGCGTTGCGGCATTTATGGAGCATTCCAAGGTGAGTGCCAAGGAAAAGGGCTATGCCGAAACCTATTTCGGCAGACGTCGTTATCTTCCCGAGCTTCAGGAGTCAAACGCCATAAGACGTGGCTTTGGTGAGCGTGTGGCTATGAATATGCCCATTCAAGGCACCGCGGCGGATATTATTAAAATTGCTATGATTCGTGTTTATGAGCGCCTTAAAGAGGAGTTTCCCAAGGCAAAGCTTATTATGCAGGTTCACGACGAGTTGATTATTGAAGCCCCCGAAAGTGAAGCACAAAGGGTTGCGGAGCTTCTTAAGGAAACTATGGAAAATGCCTGTGACCTTTCAGTTCCGCTTACTGTTGAGGTTGCCTGTGGCAAAACCTGGTACGATACAAAATGATGAATATTATTATAGAAAAAATGGGTGAAAACTACCTTTCACAAATTGCAGAATTAGAAAAGACCTGCTTTTCAACCCCTTGGAGCGAAAATGCTTTACGTGAGGAGTTAGCAAATCAGTTTTCAAGGTTCTTTGTGGCACTTTGTGACGGTCAGATTGCGGGTTATATTGGCGCTCACAACGTTGTGGGCGAGGTTTATATAACCAACGTGGCGGTTTTTCCTCAGTTCAGACGGCAGGGAATAGCCGAAGCCCTTATTAAAAAGCTTATGGATTTATCCCAAACCGAAAATGCAGAATTTATTACCCTTGAAGTGCGAAAAAGTAATATTGGTGCCATAAACCTATATACCAAAATGGGCTTCAAAGAGGTGGGAAGTCGTAAGAATTTTTACGAAAACCCACGTGAGGACGCACTTTTAATGACCTACAGAGGTGAAATATGAAAATACTCGGTATAGAAAGCTCCTGTGATGAAACAGCCGCTTCCGTTGTTGAGGACGGAAGAAGGGTTCTTTCAAACGTTATAGCATCACAGGTTGAAGAGCATAAAATATACGGCGGCGTAGTGCCCGAAATAGCGTCAAGACGACACACGGAGGCAATCTGCGGTGTTGTGGAAAAGGCGTTGTCAGATGCAGGCTGCACCCTCGACGACATTGATGCAATCGGTGTTACCTATGCACCGGGGCTTATCGGTGCACTGCTTGTTGGTGTTAACTACGCTAAGGGCGTGTCCCTTTCCACGGGCATTCCACTTGTGCCCGTGCACCATTTAAGGGGTCATATTGCCGCCAACTATATTTCAAATGAAGAAATTAAACCGCCCTTCCTTTCCTTGGTGGTTTCAGGCGGTCATACTCATATTATAAACGTTAAATCATATACAGAATTTGAGGTTATCGGTAGAACCCGTGATGATGCGGCAGGCGAGGCTATGGATAAGGCCGCCCGTACCGTGGGTCTTCCGTATCCGGGTGGTGTGAACCTTGATAAAATCTCAAAAGACGGTGATGAGAATAAATATAAATTCCCCGTACCGAAAATCGCAGATTCAAAATACGATTTCAGCTTTTCGGGTCTTAAAACCTTTGCGGTGAACTTAGTACATAATGCATCACAAAAGGGTGAAACCGTAAAGGCAGAGGACTTGGGTGCTTCCTTTATAAAAGCCGTAACGGATTTGCTTGTTTCTCACACAATGCTTGCAGCAGAGGATACGGAGGCTAAAACACTCGTTCTCGCAGGTGGTGTTTCCGCAAACTCCCGCCTTCGCAGGGTAATGCAGGAGGCTTGCGATAAAAGGGGTATAAAGCTTTATATGCCCGACCTTAAATATTGCGGTGACAATGCCGCCATGATAGCCTCACAGGGCTACTACGAATACCTCGACGGCAAACGTGCAGATTTAACCCTCAATGCAGTAGCATCAATGCCCATTGATGAAGATTAAAAAAAGAGCGTACACAGTTTCACTGTGTACGCTCTCAATATTTTTATCAGAAATTGTAGTTGGGCTTAACCTTTTCGCCGGTTGTTGCGCTTTCAACAATTGCAAGGCAAACCTCAACGGTTTTTGCACCCTCGTAAACGCTTGTTTCCATTTCGGCATCTGCCACAATTGTGTCGGCAAATACCTGGAATTCCTTAACGTAGTTGTGGTTGTTAACGTCGATTTCAATAATCTCGGGCTCGTGGGGAGCTTCGTCGTTTTCGTCAACCACGAATAACTGCATTGTGGGTGAGGTGTTATCACAGATGATAGTACCCTTTGTACCGTAGATGCAGGTTCTCATTGTGTAATCTCTCTTACAGCCTGTTGAAACAAAAACCTTACCCATAAGCTCTTCGTCGAATTTAAGAAGGGCACATGTAGCATCGTCATAGGGAACTGTGGGAAGAAGCTTGTGTGTACCGTAAGCAAAAACCTCAACAGGGTCACCTGCAAGCCAACGAAGAAGGTCAACTGCGTGGCAACCGCCACCGATAACACCGTGACGCTGGGGGTCTGCACGCCAAATCTGTGAGTTTTTAACTATATTCATATAGTCGTGAGCATATTCGGATTCAACGAAATAAAGCTCACCGATTTTGCCTGAATCAATAATTTCCTTAGCCTTTGCAAAAGCGGGAGTGAAACGGCAAATCTGACCAACCATAAACTTAGCGCTTGATTCCTCAGTAGCCTTAACCATTGCCTCAATGTCCTCTCTTGTAAGGGCAAGGGGTTTTTCGCAAAGCACGTGCTTACCTGCTGCAAGCATTTCACAAGCAACCTTTCTGTGCTGCTGGTCGGGGATAGCAATTGAAACCATATTGATTTCGGGGTTGTTAAGAATATCGTGGTAGTCGGTTGTCCACTTTTCTTCGGGAATGTTGTATTTTTCGCCTGATTTTCTGAGTGTTTCTTCGTCAAGGTCACAAATGGCGGCAACCTCTGCACCGTAGGCGAGGGCACCCTCAAGGTGAGCGTTACCAAACATAAGACCAATTGCACCGAAAACTAATTTCTTTTCCATTTGAAATACTCCTTATGTAAAAATTCATCCATTGATGATTTTATCACAAGGGGAATTCATTATCAAGCATATTAAGTAAAAAACTTAACTACAATTTCTTTTAAGGAATATAAAACTAATAAAAAAATATTAAACTTGACAATAATAGTATAAAAATATAAAATATAATGGACTATGTATGTAAACTTACATTATTTCGAAAGGAATCATTTTTATGATTAAACCCGAAAACAGGAACTGCTTCGAGTTCTTTTGCGAATGCACCAAGGATTTTGGTGTGTACGACGTTGCCGAAAGCTTCGGTAACCTTGTTAGCCGCAAAAGATTTGTGAAGGACGTTGAGTCTATTGCAGGTTACCTTAACAGTAAAAATATTAAAAGAGGGGACGTTGTTACAATTTTCCTTCCCAATACTGTTCAGAGCTTTGCGGCTTTTTACGCCGTGAACCGTATCGGTGCAATTGCCAATATTGTTCACCCGCTTACGCCTCCCGACGTCCTTGAGGAGATTCTTAAAAACACCCATTCAAAAGCAATATTCGTTCTTGATATTCTTATGGAAAAATACGTAAGTATGTTAAGACGTCGCAACAGACCCGTAATTGTTTGCTCACCCTCCGATTACGTTTCATCTGTTAAGCGCCCCGCTTTTAAGATTTACGAAAAAATCAAGGTTAAATCAAAAACTCCCTCGGCAGAAACTGCACATTACAATACTATTTGCCACCTTAACCTTCGTGCACCCAAGGTTACAAATAACGGTAGCGATATTGCGGTTTTCCTGCACGGTGGCGGTACAACGGGCAAAAGCAAAACAATCAAGCTTACAAGCTCCAACCTTAACGAGTTGGCATATAAATTAAGCTTCTTCGATTCGCCCCACGCACCGGGTGCCGAGTGCTCACTTGTTGTTTTACCCTTGTTCCATGCATTCGGTCTTGGTGTTGTTATGCATTTCAGTATGTGTGCAGGCTTCACCTGTATTCCTATGACCAACTTCAATGCGGATAAAGCCATAAAGCTTATGAAAAAATATAATATCACCTACATCGTGGGCGTTCCTGCAATGTTTAAAAAGATGCACGATTCATCACTTTTCGACGGTGAGCATCTTTCAAAGCTTCGTCTTTTGTGGGCGGGCGGTGACTTCGTAAGCGAAACCTTTATTAAATCCTTTAACTCATACCTTGAAAAATGGCGTGCCAAGGGCAGACTTTACAGGGGCTACGGCTTGACCGAGGTTAGCTCTGTTTGCACAGCCAACATATCCGGCTCGTATAAGCCCGACTCCATCGGCAGACCCCTTGACGGTATGACTGTTCAGATTTGGGATGAAAACAGAAAACAGTTACCCAAAAACACAATCGGTGAAATTGTAATTTCAGGCTCTACTGTTATGGAGGGTTATTACGACAGCGACGACAGCGGTGTTTACGTTGACGAAAACGGCAAGCGTTGGGTTTGCTCGGGTGACTTGGGCTATATGGATGAAGACGGCTTCGTATTCTTCACAGGTCGTAAAAAGCGTATGATAATCATTTCGGGCTACAACGTTTACCCCAATGATATTGAAAACGAGGTATTAAAACTCGATTATATTAACGAGGCTTGTGCGGTTCAGGGCTACGTTGACAGTAAGCCCATTATCAAGCTTTTCGTTTCACTTAATCAGCCCACGGATAATCCCGACGAGGTTTGCAAATGCATTAAAGAGTATTGTGACACTAAGCTTGAAAGGTTTTCTCGTCCCAGTCGCGTTACAATTCTTGATGCGCTTCCCAGAACCCGAATGGCTAAAATCGACTTTATGAAGCTTACGGATACACCTCCTGCACCGAAACCCACCAAAAAAGAGGTTCGTGAAGAGCGTAAGGCTAAAAAAGAGGTTGAAAAAGCGGCTATTAAAGCAAGCAAGGAAGCCGAGCGTCTTGAAAAAGAGGAACGCAAGGCAGAGGAAAAGGCGGCAGAAACCGAAAAGAAAGCCACCGAAAAAGCCGAAAAGGAAGCTGAGCGTACCGAAAAAAAGGAACGTAAAGCAGGGGAAAAAGCGGCAGAAACCGAAAAGAAAGCAGCCGAAAAGGCAGAAAAGGAAGCCGAGCGTACCGAAAAAAAGGAACGTAAAGCAGGGGAAAAAGCGGCGGAAACGGAAAAAAAGGCTACCGAAAAAGCCGAAAAGGAAGCCGAGCGTACCGAGAAAAAGGAGCGTAAGGCAGAAGAAAAGGCGGCAGAAACCGAAAAGAAAGCAGCCGAAAAGGCAGAAAAGGAAGCCGAGCGTACCGAGAAAAAGGAGCGCAAGGCAGAAGAAAAGGCGGCTAAAGCCAAAAAATCTGCGGAGGAAGAAAATAATGGCTGATACTAATAAAAAAAGCTTAAGCTACAAGCTTCAAAAAAACCCCATTCTTTTGGTCTTTGGTATAATTGCCATAGCCGTTGCACTTTTTGTAATAATCAACGTCACCTCGGGTATAAAAGAAAAAATCGATAGCAAAAAGGCTACCGAAACTACAGATGTTACAACAATCACAACCACCATTCCCGAAACCGAAGCGGTCGAGCAGTTGCAGAACGTGATGTTTGATAACAAAGAGATAGTGTCATATACCGTTGAAAAAACCGAGGTTTCAGTATCCCTTAACGTTAAATTTAAGGATAAAGCCACTCTTTTGAAGGCTCACAATGCAAGTGATGTTAATAATCAGGATTACATTCCCGTGTTCTGCTTTTTTAATGCAGACGGTGTGTCATTTAATTGTCCCGGTGAATTAAAGCTTGATGCCAAAACCAATAGTGCGGTTTATACCTTGTATGAAATTAACGACCTTGCCAATGCAATTGCCCTTACCGACGAGGTTACCGTAACCTACGACAACGTTTTCGATTTACCCTTTGAGGTTTGGATGCAATCCAAATCAACAGGTGATATAGCGTCGTTTGTTCTTGGAACCTATCAGCGCGAAACAGGTGTTGCACGCGAAGATTACGGTATAAATCTTGTGAACCCTGCTAAGGGCGTAAAAAAGGCGGAGCTTACCAAAACTGACGAGGTTGTATGGCTCGACATTTATTTTGACGACGTAAATGCATATACCGAGCTGAATAACGACTTTATCACCAATTTCGTTCGTTTTGGTGTCAGCAGTAACGGTGTGACCTACAAAAGAGATTTTATCGTCACCGAGTACGACAGTCTTAATATGATACGTTGTAAGTTCGACTCATATTCTATGGCGGGACTTTCAAAGGAAATGGGTAACACTACCTTGAATGCAGGTGATATTTTTACCGATTATCCCGTATCCGTATGGACCTCGGACTATGACGTTGAAACAGTGCTTTTCGGAATTAATGGCTTCGTTTCGGTACCCACCGAAACAACCGCAGAAACCGAGGCACAATAAACAGTAATTAATTTTAAAAGGAGAATAGATATGGCAGAATTTAAGTATGAAATCAAAGAAGAATTTGGTGTTGTTTCTGAAACAGGCAAGGGCTGGACAAGAGAGCTTAACCTTATTTCATGGAACGACGGTGCACCCAAGTACGATATCCGTGACTGGGCTCCCGACCACGTAAAAATGGGTAAGGGTATGTCACTCACCAAAGAAGAGCTCGAAAACCTTTACGAAATCATCGGCGAAGTTCTCGGCAAATAAATGTAAAATCAAACGACCTGCATTGCAGGTCGTTTTTTTAATCTTTAATATTCAGTTCCTTGTATTTGTATGAATTAAATAATTCCTCTGCCTCCGGGGTGTAGTTGCCCTTGTCGTCCTCTAAAATAAGTGGTGGGCTTATTCTGAAGCCTTGGGCGGAGCCCTTCTTACCCTCAACAAGCACAAGGCTCGGCTCCTTACCCACACGCTGAATAACCTCTCGCATGGACTTGGGCTCGATTTTGAATTTTCGCATTGCCGCAAAAATATCGGGAAGCCTTTCGGGGCGTTGGCATATACAGAAGCGACCACCGAATTTTAAAAGCTGCGAAGCTGCCTTAGCCGCATCATCAAGGGTGCAGTTGAATTCGTGTCGGGCGTTTTTATAGTCTTCGCCCTCGTTCACAATGCCCGTACCAAGCTTTTTGTATGGGGGGTTAATGCTGACTATGTCGTAATATTCATTGGGCAAAACGCCCTTTAAAGCCCTTAAATCCCTATGCACAAGCTGAACCTTGTCAGTTAAATTATTTTCTGCAAGGGTTTTGTTAAAAAGCCTTACGGCACTTTCGCTCAGTTCAACACCCGTAATCTCCTTAGGTTGAAAGTCACGAAGCCACAAAAGGGGAATAATGCCGTTGCCCGTTCCGAGGTCACAGCATTTGTCCTTGTGTCTCGGAGCACAAAAGGATGCAAGCACAATGGCATCGGAAGTGAAAATGTGAGCTTCACTAACGTATATTTTTAAGTTTTTGGCTAAATCCTCGGTTCTTTCGGCTCGTGAAATCATAAAAAGCTCCTTGTGTTAATTCGTTGTTAAATACAAATTAATTTTAACACAAACAGCAGGTTTCTTCAATAGAAAATCCTTTGATTATATGACGGAAGATTTATTGAAACAAAATTATTCTTCCATTTGCTTACCAAGAAAGGTTGCGGCAACCTGAGCAAGCTTAACCTCGGTGTCAGTAAGCTTTGAGTAATCGCCATTGCTTAAGAAGATAACCGCACCACCGATATCGCCGCCTGAAATTATAGGGAAAGCAGTAAGCGCTTCAATATCGCAGTTATCAATGGGGTAGAGGCGGTCGTTTTCACGGGTTTTAATGTATTTATCCCTGTTTTCCATAATGTCCTCAAGGTCTTTTGAAATATGCCTTTCCATATAATCCTTTTTGGAAAGCCCCGAAACAGAAATAACGTGGTCACGGTCGGTTATAATAACGGGCAAATCCGCCGTACGGCTTAAAATGTCCGAATATTGTCCCGAAAACTCCGACAACTCACCCATGGGTGAGTACTTTTTAAAAATAACCTCACCGTCACTTGCGGTAAAAATCTCCAACGGGTCACCCTCTCTTATACGGAGAGTTCTTCTGATTTCTTTAGGTATAACAACCCTGCCTAAATCATCTATTCTACGAACAATACCTGTTGCTTTCATATATACATTTCTCCTTAAATTACAAATTGTGTTGTTATTATCTGTAATTGTGGGAGAAATATA
>JAFYLQ010000054.1 GCA_017550105.1 Clostridia bacterium
CAACGTTTTACGTAAGCCTCAGGTTACGTTAAATGTGGTTGTTATCAAGGGTGTTACAAGTCTTTGTTTTATTTTTACGGCACTTTTTGCCTTTGTGGGTAATCCTGATTGCCCTGCATATCTTGGTGCTTTTACCGTTGCCGGTGCCTGCTTTGGCTTGATTGGTGACATTGTTCTTGACTTAAAATACCTTTATAAGTCAGATGCCGACAAATTTCTTAATATGGGCTTTATAAGCTTTCTTATCGGTCACTTGTTTTATGCGGCAGGTATGATTTACACATACGGCTATAACGTTTATGTTTTCGGCTTTACTGCCCTTTGTGTAGTTTGCGGTGCTCTGTTTGCAGTTGTTGCAGAAAAGATAATGAAGTATAAATACGGTAAGTTTAAGCTTGTTACCATTCTTTATACCGCTGTGCTTAATGCAACCTTTGGTATGGCTTTTGCCTACGCCGTAGCGAAGCCCGGTGCTCACTCAATTGTTATTACCGTTGGTTTGTTTTTCTTCCTTCTTTCAGACCTTATTTTGTCCGGTACATATTTTAGTCAGAAGGAAAAGGATCGCAATAACCGTGTTACGGTTGTCCTTAACCATTCTGCTTATTATATTGCCCAGTTTCTTATTGCTTCTTCACTTATTCTTTTTTGAGGTAATTTATGAAAACAATCCGTTTGTATTACGAAAATGCTTATGTAAAAGAGTTTGACGCAACCGTTCTTTCCTGTGTTACGGTAAAGAACGGTTATGAAATTTTGCTTGATAAAACTGCCTTTTTCCCCGAGGGTGGCGGTCAGAAAAGCGACGAGGGCTTTATTGGTGGCGTTGCAGTTGCTGACGTTCAGGAGGTTAACGGTGAAATCTGCCACTACACCACAGAGCCCTTAGAGGAAGGCGTAGCGGTGTCTTGCTCTATTGATTGGAACAAGCGCTTTTTGAGAATGCAGAACCATAGCGGTGAGCATATTGTTTCTGGCGTTGTGCATTCACTTTTCGGTTATGATAACGTGGGCTTTCATATGGATGAGGGCTTGGTAACGGTGGATTTTAACGGCGAGCTTACCCGTGAGCAGCTTGATATGGTTGAGGATAAGGCTAACGAGGCTATTTATGCCGATTATAAAATTAATTGCTTTTTCCCAAGTGCAGACGAGCTCGATAAATACGATTATCGCAGTAAGCTTGATTTAACAGAAAACGTAAGATTGGTTGAAATTGAAAACACCGATTTATGCGCTTGCTGTGCCCCTCACGTTAAGTCAACGGGGGAAATAGGCATTGTAAAAATTCTTGATTTTATGCGTCACCGCGGCGGTGTGCGTATTGTTATGAAATCGGGTTACGATGCGTTACTGGATTATCGTGAAAAATACAGAAACGTTTATGAGATATCAGGGCTTTTGTCAGCTAAGCAGGAATGCGTAGCAGAGTACGTCAAGCGTCTGATGGATGAAACTGATGCAATAAAGCGACAGTTTTATCAGTTTAGGTTAAGTGTGGCCCAAAGAGACAAGGAAAGCCTTAAATACACAAATGATATATCCTATCTTATAACCGACGGCTACGATGCGGATATGATGCGAGAGGTGGCAAATTATGGTGCTGAAAAATCCGCTATTTGTATTGTTTTTTCGGGTGATGATGAAATTGGTTATTCATATATCGCCTGCAGCTTAAGCTATGATATGAAAAAGGTTGCCGCACATATTAATAAAACCCTTAACGGCAGGGGTGGCGGCAGAGATACAATGATACAGGGCAAGGTTGCTGTTGATAAAAGTAGTATCGTTGCATTTTTAAATTCTGTTGATTTTAACGGGTGATATTATGGGTCTTTTAAATAAAATACCGTCCCTTGATGCTGATTTTCTTACATATCCTTCGGGGGATAATTGCGAGCTGTATCTTTTAAGGAACGTAAAATTTGAAGTCTTCGTATCATATTGTGCGAAGCTTAGTCAGGCTGGCTTTACTTGTGTTAATAAAAATAAACTCGAAAACAACTTTTTTGAGTTTTATAAAAAGGGTAACGTTGCGGTTTGTGTCGGCTACTATGATTGCGACAACACAATTCGTGTTGTGGTTGATGCTCAGACCGATTATCCTGCCTTTTCACCAAAGGCTACACCAAACGTAACTGAAAGCAAGCTCTGGCAGTTTGAGGTTGACCATTCCCTTATTGACTGTGGTATGTGTTATATACTTCAGCTTTCGTCAGGTGCATTTTTTATTATAGATAGTGCTCATACTTATTCGATTAACGACTGCGAAAGAATACATAAATTCCTTCGTGAAAGAACTCCCGAGGACAAAAAGATACATATTGCGGGTTGGTTTTTCTCACACGCTCACGATGACCATATTGCACAGTTTATAAGCTATCTCAACTTTTATTGCTACGATACGGTTATTGATGCCCTTTATTTTAATTTTATTTCGCCCGACCATCGTGACGGCGGCGACTGGATGGAAACCCATAGGGGATACTATGCGTTATTTTACGGTGCATTGGAAAATCACCCCGAGATTCCCGTAATCCGTCTGCACACGGGTCAGACCTTTTATATTGAAAATATGAGGGTGGACGTGCTTTGCTCACACGAGGACGTTTTCCCAAATGATAACAGTAACTACAATGATTCATCCGTTGTGCTTATGCTTACAGTTGATGGCACCAAAATACTTATTCCCGGTGACGCAGGTCACGAGGAAAGCTATATTCTTGAGGCACGTTATCCCGAATATCTTAAGTCAGATATCGTTCAATCTGCACATCACGGGCATTTCGGCACTACCGAGAATTTTTACAGACTTGTTGACGCGGACGTTGTGCTTTTCCCCGTAACGCAGATTATGTTTGATGGTGACTTTGACCGTTATCCCTGTAACAAGGTTGCTATTGATTTAGCGGATGAATATCACATTGCTTCAAACGGCACTGTTGAGATTCCTTTACCCTA
Organism: Clostridia bacterium; assembly: GCA_017550105.1. Classification (GTDB taxonomy): domain Bacteria; phylum Bacillota; class Clostridia; order Oscillospirales; family Acutalibacteraceae; genus DTU089. The sequence continues at coordinate 2,962 of JAFYLQ010000054.1, forward strand.
TAAAAAGGGTAATCTTAAGGTTTACCCCGACGAAACCTTTGAAAGCTTCAAGGGTGTATTTGATTTGTGGACTTACACATACACTCCCGAATATAAGGAAAAGCTTTATAAAGAATACCTTGCAAGGGGCGGTAAGCCTCTTGAGGAATACAAAAACGGATTTTAATTATGATATTTAATTATACAGTTATTCGTTCAAAACGGAAATCCGTAGCCATTCAGGTTGGCGCTGATTGCTCGATCACCGTGCGTGCACCATTAAAAATCTCACAAAAAGAGATTGAGAACATTATGCAGGATAAAAAGGAATGGCTTGAAAAAGCAATTATTTCACAACGGGAGAAGGCAAAGACCACAAAAAGATATACCGATGAGGATATAAAGCTTTTAAGAGCCAGAGCCAAAGAGGTTATACCTCAAAAGGTGGAGTATTTTTCTGACATAATGGGCGTTAAGCCCACTGCAGTTAAAATCAATTCCGCTAAAAAACGCTACGGCTCCTGCTCGGGTGAAAACAGCCTTAATTTTTCGCTTTATCTTATGGATAAGGATGAGCGGTTTATTGACTATGTGGTTGTGCATGAGCTGGCACACATCAGACACCACAATCACAGTAAGGATTTTTATAGGTTTATTGAGGGCTTTATGCCCGATTATAAAGAAAGAATGAAATTAAAGTAAGGTGATGTTATGTCATTCGTTTCATCGTTATTAACAACAGTAGTAAAAACACGCGGTAAAATGAGCCTTAAAAAAAGGGGGGTTAAGCCCCTTGACGGTGTAAGGGTTGATTTTATTGACAATCCCAAGGGTGAGTGCTTTACCGTGGGCTTCGGTAAATGTGTTTTGTTGCCCGATGATATCGAAACCAAGAAATATTATATTGCCGGCTATGGTGAAAATAACCCTGCACGTGGTGTTATTGACCCACAGTATGCCCACGCAGTTTACCTTGATGATAACAGCTCAAGGGGTGCGGTGCTTATTGTTTCCCTTGATGTTGTGGGTCTTTTGAATAAAGATGTTAATATCATTCGTGAGCAGTTAAAGGATTTCTGTAAGGAAACAGGATGCCGTAAAATTGACATAATGTGCACCCATAACCATGCGGGTATTGACACCATGGGTATATGGGGAAAATTGCCCTTTACAGGCAAGGACGAAAAGTTTATGAGCATACTTTTCGAGGGCGTTAAAAAAGCCGCCTATGAGGCTTACGAAAGCCGCAAGGACGGTAATTTGTATCTTGGCACAATCGAAGTTCCCGATATGCAGGAGGATATAAGAACCCCCATTGTGTATTCAAAAACCTTGACCCGATTCAGGTTCAAGCCCTTTAACGAGGGTAACGAGGTTTGGCTGCTTAATTTTGCTTCACACTCCGAGTCACTTCAGGGCTGTAACCACCTTGTAAGTGCCGATTTTCCTTGCTATCTCAGAGAAAAAATCAAAAAGACTGTTGGTGCGGATACACTTTACACCGTTGGTGCTATCGGTGGTATGATAAGTATGGATGTACCCAATGAGGACACCTTACGTAAGGAGCACAGGCTTATTGAGTCCACACGTGACATCGGCTATAAGCTTGCGGATTACGCCATTGCTATTACCGAGGAAACAAAGCTTGAGCCCAAAATAAACTTTGCAACCAAGCAGTTTTATGCAGACGTTGAAAACCCCGTTCTTACAATTGCCTGCGATATCGGTATTATGACTGCCGAAAAATTTGCAACTAAGGATGCGCCCTTATACTGGACTTTAAAATCTGAAATCACATACTACGAAATTGGCGGTAAGAAGATTTTGCTTTTACCCTGCGAGATTTTCCCCGAGCTTGTATTCGGTGGTGCCTTAAGAGCCGAGGAATCAGGAACTGGCAACGGTCCTGAGGTTAATCCAGAGTTGCTTTGTGATATTGTCGGAGATAAAGATATCTTAATTTTCGGACTAGCAAACGATGAACTGGGCTACGTGTTACCACCCAATGATTTTGTTCTTAATGAAAAATCGCCCTATATTGACAATGCCCGTGATAAATTCAACCGTAAGCATTACGAGGAAACAAACTCCGTAGGACCTAAAACTGCCGAAGTAATTGCTCAGGTAGTAAAGGATATTTTGAACGATATTAATAAATAAACAAAAAATACCGCAACAGCCAAAAAACTGTTGCGATGTTTTTTTGAGTTCTGTCTTTTTTGAGGTAAACATTTAGTTGCATAGAACAACCAACCACCGTAGGGGCTGTGGCTTGCCCAGCCCGTTCAGTCCCTCTGTCTTCGGCTCAATCATAGAACCGTCCCCTGATTGTGTGTAATCCTATTAAAAGATGCTAATTTAAAGAAAATTCAAGACTATGGCAACAGGATACAGAACCGCCACCCTGTCTTGTGTTATCTACATACTTTGATGAATTACATAGTAATAGTGATTTTCCGTATCGTAAATAAAAAACACCCATTCATAACAATCGTTAGCCTTCATATATCCGTTGTCATTAGGTAATTCGATTTTATTATCGCAATCAAAGATATAAATATAGCATTTATGATTATTTATCGAGTTATAAATGTCGCTGTCATCATCAAATGCGGTACGGTTTTGAACCATCATAACTTCCGCATCGTCCATAACGTGCCAATTGTTAACATTAATATCATCAGCCATTTCACCCTGTTCGGTTTTATTCAAATGAAAAACCCAATATTCATCTATATCTATGGACAAATATTGTTTAAAATCATTCGCTACACCATCGGGAACATAAACAGACACCTGCTCAGTTATGTGAGCTTTCACAGGACCGAAAGCAACATTAAATGCAATAAATAGCACGGATGGCCAAAAGATAATGTTAAACACCAAAAACGCAACTATGCCAAATACAATTTTCTTGTTCGTTTTCTTTACTTTCTTTTCCATACAAAAATTTCAACACCTTTTGTTATCGTATTTTGATAGATTTCAATTTACTTTTAACTCCCAAAAATCAGGGGACGGTTCTGTGATTGGTGTTTTTTTACTTAAAATCTCCCATGATTGCGTCTCTATTTTGTCGGTACACAGATTTATAAACTTCTGTTTTGATAATACAACATTTTATTCAGTTCGTCAATTTTTATTTAACATCTATGTTTTTTAAAAAGCAAGAAAGGAAATACCCCGTGTCCATTTTAAAAAAGAACACGGGGTATAAAAATATAAATTGATAAATTACTTCATCAATCCGTTAGCTACGCACCAATCGTGGAATGCTTTGATTGAACGAAGTCTCGCAGCATCAAGGTGATGTGTGCCTCTTGTGTACCAATTGAAGCCTTCAATTCCCTGAAGTCTGATAAGCTCTTTTGCACTTGCACAGAAGCCACTGTCAATAGCATTGTCAAGAAGTATAATTTCATTATATCTCTGCTCAGCAAGAGCCATATCACCGGAAATAAATGCCTCGTGGAATCTCTGGAAGAATGCGCCACCGCAAGATGTGGGTGTAGCCATAACGCCACGTGCACCTGCTACGTAAGAATCGAAAAGGTAGGGCATATTTGCCTGAATGATAGTTGAGTCGCCTTTGTTTGCGATTTTATCCTTAATCTTTTCAATGGAACAGGTGGTATCCTTAATACCCCAGATAAGACCATCCTTTGTAAGCTCACCGTAAGCCTTACCGCTCATTAAGTGGGGCTTAAAGCCGGGGAATTCGTAAAGGAAAACGGGGAGGGTTGTGCTCTGGGCTAATTCTCTGATGTATTCAACAAGCTTGTCGTCATCGTCGCCCATACCCTTTGTTGTAAGAACAAGGCCATCAACACCGGTCTGCTCCATTTTCTTGATTTCCTCAAGATTACCTTCCTTGGTGGGTTCAATGTTTGCAGTAGCAACAACAGTTGTGTTGCCTTTGTGCTTAACTGTAAGTGATGCAAGCTTAAGTCTTTCCTCGAGTGTAAGCTCCTTCATTTCAGAGCTGCCGCAAACTGCAAAAAGGTGGTCAACACCCTGTGCAACCTGCCAGTCAGCATATTCTTCGTATGTATTGTAGTCAATGCTTCTATCCTCAAAGAAGGGGGTAAGCATAAGTGAATAAATACCGTCTTTTGTTTCTCGTGTGAGCTTTGACATAAAAATTACTTCTTTCTGAAATGTATTTTATAAGAGTTTAAGGGCTATGCAAATGCATAACCCTTATAATAATAGTTTTTACTGAACGTTTTTCTTGAGTGTTTCAAGCTCTGCAGCAAGTACGGGAGGAATCTTATCGCCGAATTTAGCGTAGAATTCTTCAATACCCTTTGCATCTTCCTGCCAGAGTTCTTTTTCAACTTCAAGAATGCTGTTGAGTGAATCAATAGAAACTTCACCCTCGAGACCTTCAATGTTGATATCCTCAGCATAGGGGATATAACCGATTTCTGTTGACTTAGCGTCAACCTTGCCTTCGCAACGGTCAATAATCCAATCAAGAACACGAAGGTTGTCGCCGAAGCCGGGCCACATAAAGTTGCCTTCGTCATCCTTACGGAACCAGTTAACGTTGAAGATTTTGGGAGCCTTTTCAGGATCAAGGTCTGCACCGATGTCAATCCAATGCTGCCAATAATCAGCCATATTGTAACCGCAGAAGGGAAGCATAGCCATGGGGTCACGACGAACAACACCTACAGCACCAGCTGCAGCTGCAGTTGTCTCAGAAGCCATAATTGAACCAACGAATACACCGTGGTTCCAGTCACGTGACTGGTAAACAAGGGGAGCAAGTTTAGCACGTCTGCCGCCGAATACGATAGCAGAAATCGGAACACCGTTGGGGTTCTCAAATTCTGAGCTAAGGCAGGGACAGTTAACAGCAGGAGCTGTGAAACGGCTGTTGGGATGTGCGCCCTTTTCTTCGCTTTCCTGACCATTCCAGGGGTTGCCCTTCCATTCAACTGCATTTGCAGGAGGATTCTTGTCAAGACCTTCCCACCAAACTGTGTTGTTGTCAAGGTTATGAGCAACGTTTGTGAAGATTGTGCCCTTCTTTGTTGAAGCAAGAGCGTTGGGGTTTGATTTTTCGTTTGTACCGGGAGCAACGCCGAAGAAACCGTTTTCAGGGTTAATAGCGTAAAGTCTACCGTCAGGACCTTTACGAATCCAAGAAATATCGTCACCTACGCACCATACTTTATAGCCCTTTTCTGCATAGATTTCGGGGGGGATAAGCATAGCAAGGTTTGTTTTACCGCAAGCAGAGGGGAATGCAGCACAGATGTATTTAACTTCGCCTTCGGGGTTCTGGATACCGAGGATGAGCATATGCTCTGCCTGCCAGCCTTCCTTCCAACCCTGGTAAGAAGCAATACGAAGTGCGAAGCACTTTTTACCGAGAAGAACGTTTCCGCCGTAACCTGAGTTAACAGAGATAATTGTGTTGTCCTGAGGGAACTGACAGATGTATCTCTTTTCTTCGTCGATGTCGCAACGGCAGTGAAGACCACGAACCCAGTCGTTGCTGTCGCCAAGAACCTCAAGAACGTCCTTGCCAACTCTTGTCATAATAACCATATTAAGAACAACGTAGATTGAGTCTGTAAGCTCAATACCTACTTTTGCAAAGGGTGAACCAACGGGACCCATTGAGTAGGGAATAACGTACATTGTTCTGCCCTTGTAGCTGTCACGAGCAATGTCGTAAAGCATTTCGTAAGCTTCAGCGGGGTCCATCCAGTTATTGGTGGGGCCTGCTTCTTCTTTAGAATTTGCACAGATGAATGTTCTGCCTTCAACACGAGCAACGTCGTTTACAGCAGTTCTGTGGAGATAACAATCGGGAAGAAGTTCCTGATTGAGTTTGATGAGCTCGCCTGTTGAACAAGCAGTAGCTCTGAGTTCTTCGATCTGTTCTTGTGAACCGTCAATCCAAACGATTTTGTCGGGCTTTACAAGCTCAACCTTTTCGTCGATCCAGGAAAGTACGCTTTTGTTTGATGTTAATGCTGACATTATACATATCCTCCTGTAATAAAATATCCAAAATTACCGATTATGTAATCGTAGATATAATACAACATATTACGATTAAATTCAAGCAATTTTTTTATAATTGTGTTATTTTTAACAATTTGTATAAACCTTTGGATATTTTTGCTTATGTTGTTATATTATTTCAAGCTTTTTGACGCAGTTAGTGTGGAAATTTGCCTTAAGAAACCGTGCGGTGTTCAACTCTTTTCGGCTATATTATGATATGAAAAAACGCACTGAATATTCAGTGCGTTTTAGTGTGTTTAATCAAACTGTAACGGGTTCAACGTATTTGTCAATGAATTCAAATACCTTGGGCCAATAAATCTCGGGATGGAAAAGGTGTGAATTGGCGTGGTCAGCGTCAGGTATTGAAAGTTTTTCTTTTGGACAAGCTGCCGCGTTATAGTTAAGGTCCATCATTCTGTAAGGCACAAAATTGTCTACCTCACCATGAACGAACAGTGTAGGTGTTTTTGATTTAGCAAGTTGGTTTATAGCAGAGGCTTCTCTGAAACCAAAACCATTGACAAATTTGCTTGTGAAGGTTGCAGGTGTAAGTAAAGCGGCGGGGGCTGGGAATTTGAATTCTTCTTTAATTTCGTGGGTGAATTCATCCCAAACACTACTGAATCCGCAATCTGCGATACAACATTTTACATTATCGGGTAAATCCTCACCGGTTGTCATCATAACGGTTGCGGCACCCATTGAAACACCGTGAAGAATAATCGAGGGATTGTCATAAACAGTTACAAGATAGTCAATCCAATCAAGCATATCCAATCTGTCGAACCAACCCATGGTGATATGCTTGTGGTCACTTATATCATGTCCGCGTAATACGGGGAAAAGTATATTGTAACCACGTTCATAATGATGTAAAGCGTAGCTACCAACTCTTTTGGGGCTGCTTGTATAACCATGAACGCAAATTGCCCATTTATCAGAAGGCTCTTTAGCCTTTACTATGTAACCATGCAAGGGTCTGTTTTTGTAGTTTTTTATAACAATGTATTCTTTTTCCTGGGCATCAAACCATTCTTCGCCTTCTTTGTCGAGAACAGCAACCTGTTCCTCTAAGGGGGTGAGTTGTGTTTTCTTTTTAGTTTCACCAATTTTTTCAAAAATTGGCTTTGAAGCTCTTGTGAGAACTAATTTATTGGATAAAAGTCCAAAACCTAAAAAAGCGGCGGCAGCCGTTGCGGATGTGCCTAAAAGAATTTTGGTAGATTTTTTCATTTTTATGCGCCCTTTCATTAATTGTGCTTTTTCAATTATACAATATTTGTCAAGAAAAATAAAGAGAAAAAAAGGAAAAATTTGTTGTTTTATAAATTTGTTTCTGTTATAATTAACTCTATAGTGGTGTTTTATGCACAGTACGGAGGTAATCTAAGTGAGTGATATAGTTTTTAAAACAAAAGCCTTTGGTGGATACAACAAAAAAGACGTTATGGATTACATTAACACTCTTCTTGCAGAGAAAAACGAGCTTAATAAAACCATTGCTTCTTTTGTTGATTCTAACACTAAGCTTGAGGCTGAGGTTCTCGAGTATAAGACCAAATGCGAAGAAATAGGTGAACTCAGAAGTGAGCTTGTTTCTGTTAAAGCACTTAATTCAGAGCTAAGTTCACAGATTGACGTTAAGGAGACAGAAATCAAAAACCTTCTTTCAGAGGTATCTGAAAGAGATGATAAAATCCTCAAGCTCGAAAACACCGTTAGTGAAAATGTGATGAGTGACGCCACTGAGGAAGAGATTGAGTTTTTACGTGCCGAGGTTCAAAAGCTTAAGGCGGAGTGTGAACGCTCAAGGGATATGGAGCGTCAGGTTGGTGCGGCTATGCTTGATGCAAGGGTTCACTCAGAGGAACTTGTTGAGGCTGCACGTGAACGAGCAAACAACGTTACAAAGGCAGTTTATGCCGCAATAGGTGATACTGCTGTCAAGATTGACGATTTATCCGATGGTATCGGCGAGATTGCCCGTGCTTTCACAAAATCTGTTGAAGAGGTTGAACTTCGCATAAAGGCACTTACAGGTGATATGAGCAAAACTGCTCAGCTTCTTATTGCCGAAACAGGTGTTATTTCTGATTCTTCACGTGATGCAACGGGTGAAATTGAGTACAATTTCAATAAAGACGATGATACTGCATTATGAGTGAATATTATTTAAACACAAGCAATATTAATGAATGGGTGTCTGTTCTCAAAGCAGGTGACAAGGTTTACCTTTCGGGTACCATTTTCACCGCAAGAGATGCCGCTCATAAAAGAATAGTGTCTATAATTCAAAACGAAGGCGAATTGCCTTTTGAGTTAGCGGATTCCGTTATATACTATGCGGGTCCAACACCCCAAAAGAACAATCTTGCAATCGGTAGCATTGGTCCAACAACGTCTTCAAGAATGGACGGCTTTGCGCCGTTGCTTATTCAAAAAGGTCTTAAAGCAATGATTGGCAAGGGCAACCGCTCCTCCGACGTTGTGGATGCAATGAAAGCTCATACCTGCGTTTATTTTGCCGCCATTGGCGGTGCAGGAGCCTTGTATTCACGTTGTGTTACTCAGTGTGATGTGGTAGCATTCCCTGAATTGGGTTGTGAATCAATTAAAAGGCTTGTTGTTAAAGATTTTCCGATTGTTGTAGCAATTGATTCTCAGGGTAATTCACTTTATACATAATTTTTTGAGGTGCGTTTGAAAAAATCTTACGATTATTTTAAGACGTTAAAGGATTTGTCCTACTGTGTTTACACGGTATATGCAAGGGCTGTTACAAATAATGATTTCAAAAAGACGTATATCAAATTTTTAGGGTTAAAAAACGAATTATCCGAAAACCTTATTAAAGATTTTGTCACTCCGTTGGAGCGTGGTGACCTCTATAATTTGTCGTTTTGTATGCACAAGGAACTGTGGCAGATTGATGAATTGTATAATTACAATTCACTTACTGATATCGGTTCCTTTTTGTATGTAAATCAGATTGGTGATTTGCTTCAAAAACAAAACGACGTGGTTGATTTATTATTTCTTTCCAAGAATACCGAAAGGATATCCAAGTGTATTGACGAGGGTATGAATTTGTGCAATAGCGTAAAAAATCGTGTTCTGAAAAACGTCAGAATAGCTCTTCGCGAATCGGAGCAGCCCTTGATTACTTACGGCTTGAATTGTGCATATCTTACCTTACTTGAAAGTATTGATATCACCTTTTGTGAAATGGAAAGGATTTTGATTGTTAAAAGTTAGGATGTTTTTATGGATTTTATTAGCTTAAGAAAACAGTTAATTGAAAAGGATTTTTCAAGAATGAATGATATGCAAAGACGTGCCGTTTTCAACGTTAATGGCGCTGTTCTTATACTTGCGGGTGCGGGTTCGGGCAAAACCACCGTTCTTGTAAACAGAATTGCATATCTCATAAAATATGGCAATGCTTACAAATCAGATTTTACATACAGACCCGTAACCGATGCGGAATGCGTTGCTTTGGAAAATTTTATCAATAATAACGGTGATTTACCTCAGGACGTTCAACGACTTCTGAGCGTTGATGCACCTGCACCTTGGCAGATTCTTGCAATTACATTTACCAATAAAGCGGCAAACGAACTTAAATCAAGGCTTGAAGCAATGCTTGGCGAAAAGGGTAACGACGTGTGGGCAAGTACATTCCACTCCTGCTGTGTTCGTATTTTACGCCGTGATGCGGAGCGTATCGGCTTTTCAAAGCACTTCACAATTTACGATACGGACGATTCCAAGCGTGTAATGAAAGAGGTTTTGCGCGTTCTTGACATCGATGAAAAGCGTCTTCCCGTAAAATTCGTTCTTTCTGAAATCGGCAAGGCTAAGGATTCGTTAATGTCACCTGAGCAGTATGCGGATTCCGTAAGCTATGATATAAATAAAAAGTTAATTGCTCAGGCTTTTGCAAAGTATGAAGAAATGCTCAAAAAAGCCGATGCAATGGACTTTGACGATATTATCGTGAATACCGTTAAGCTTCTTAAAGAAAATCCCGACGTGCTTGAATATTATCAAAGACGCTTCAGATACGTTATGGTCGACGAGTATCAGGACACAAACCACGCTCAGTACGTTCTTACATCATTACTTGCGGGCGGTTATAGGAATATCTGTGTTGTTGGTGACGATGACCAGAGTATTTATAAATTCCGTGGCGCAACAATTGAAAATATTCTTGATTTTGAAAATCAGTATGACGAAAGTATGGTAATCCGTCTTGAGCAGAATTACCGATCTACTTCAATAATCCTTGATGCGGCTAATGCGGTTATAAAAAACAATCAGGGCAGAAAGGGTAAAACCCTTTGGACAGAAAAACAGGGTGGCGATAAAATCTGTGTTCGTCTTCTTACCGATGAACGTGACGAGGGCAGATACGTTGCCGATGAAATTCTTAACGGGGTTGCTACAGGTCGCAAGCTTTCAGATTACGCTATTTTGTACAGAACCAACGCTCAGTCAAGCAGTATTGAACGTGCCCTTGTTTATAATGCGGTACCTTACAAAATTTTTGGCGGTCATAAATTCTATGACCGTAAGGAAGTAAAGGACGTTCTTGCATATTTATCAGTAATTGCAAACCCCTCCGATACTGTTCGTATGCGAAGAATTATAAACGAGCCTAAGAGGGGAATCGGTGAGACTACAATTAACAATGCGGCTTCAATTGCCGACGGTCTTGGCTTAACCTTTTATGACGTAATTTCTCACGCTAACGAATATCCCATGCTTTCAAGGGCTTCTGCTAAGCTTCTTGAGTTTACAAATCTTCTTAACACTCTTGCAGAGTCACTCGAGGAAAAGGAGATTCAGGATTTCTACGAGGACGTAATAACCTTGACGGGTTATATGCAGTATCTTGAGCTTGATAAAGAAACTGCAGAGGAACGCAAGGCTAACGTAATGGAGCTTCTTGCAAACCTTCTCAGATATATGGAGGAAAATGAGGACGGCACCCTTACAGGCTTCCTTGAAGAGGTTGCTTTGATGACTGATATTGATAATTATAACTCCGAGAATGAGTCGGTAGTTATGATGACACTGCACTCTGCCAAGGGTCTTGAATTCCCCGTTGTATTTATAGTTGGTGTTGAGGAGGGTCTTTTCCCTGGTAATCAAGTTATGTATGACCCCTCGGAGGTTGAGGAAGAGCGACGCTTGTGCTACGTTGGTATTACCCGTGCTAAGGAAAAACTTTATATTACCAACGCACGTACCAGAATGATTTATGGCAATACCTCCGTTACAAGACCTTCTCGCTTCCTTAGTGAAATTCCCGATGAACTTATGGATTCCAACCTTAATTCGCCTCAGCAGGGCTTCTTCGGTGGCTTTGGTACAAATAAAAACTATGGTTCATCCTTTGGTGGCGGCTTTAATCGTGATACCTCAAGGAAGGATGCTAACGTAAGCTATCAGCGTACAAGCAAACCATCTTCAACTGCTCACGGCTTCTCCCGTGGTGGCTTCAGCAATACTCCTAAAACCGAAAAGGCAAGTGCACCGACTCTTGATTACAAGGTGGGCGATATGGTCGAACACAAAACCTTCGGACAAGGGCTTATTGTCAGCGCTAATTCCGTTGGTGGTGATATGGTTCTTGAAATTGCATTTGATAATTGCGGAACCAAAAAGATTATGGCAAAAATGGCAAGACTTAAAAAGCTATAAAAAAATAACCTTCAGATTTTTCAATCTGAAGGTGCTTTTTTATATTTCGGAGAATGGTGAGGCTATCTTTGTTAGTCTGAAATTTACTGCCTCACGTGAACGGTTAAATCTGTATATACTGAACACAAGACCAACGCCGATGTAAAGGCAAAGGGTACTTGTGCCACCTGCACTGTAGAAGGGCAGGGTAATGCCGATAACGGGTAAAAGCATAATGCACATACCAATGTTTATTACAACCTGTGCCGCAATCATCGAAGCAATGCCGTAACAGGCAAGCTGTGATGAAAAGTCCCTTGCATTTTTGCCGGTTTTAATCATCATAAAGCAGATTGCAAACAGAAGACCTAAACATACAAGGCAACCAAAGAATCCTGTTTCTTCACCAATAGCGGTGAAAATAAAGTCGTTTTCGCTTTCGGGAACAATACCGCCCTGTGTGTACGTGCCCTTGAAAAGACCTTGTCCGAAGAAGCCCCCTGAGCCCAAGGCGTTCAAGCCCTTTAACTGCTGATAGCTTTCAGCCTCAAATTCATCGGGCTTAATAAGTGCCAAAAATCTGTTTCTTTGGTAGTCGTCAAAAACATACATCCAAATAAGAGGGGATGCGGCAATTGCCAAAAGTCCGCCACCTGCAAAAAAACCGATATGAAGACCTGCAAAATAAAGCATTGCAATTGTCATAAATACGAAAACAAGTGCAGAACCCATATCACCCGTAAGAACAACTAAGCCAATGGGAACAAGCGCATGAATACCTAAAAGTAATACAGAAAGAGGCTTGTTTATAGTGTCCCTGCAAAGTTCAAGATGCATAGCAAAGGTTATAACGTAACCTATTTTTACAAGCTCCGAGGTCTGGAAGTAAATAGGACCGAAGGCGAGCCATGACCTTGCATCGGGTCGTGATTCGGGAGCAACACCAAACAGAAGCGTTACAACCATTAACACAATGCTAACAATACCGATAATCGGCCATAGCTTCATTATCAGCTCGTAGTCAATTGCAGAAATTATAAGCGTTAATATGAGACCCATAACTGCGGCAATAATCATAACCGTAGCGTCACGGGATATAAACTGTCCGTCCTCAAGGTTGCATAACGTGGCGCTATGAACCATAAGTATGCCGAAAATTGAAGCCGCCATAATCAGAAAGAAAAGAGGCTTGTTGGTTTCTGCTATAAAGCGTTTCGACAGGGAAAATATTTTTTTCAAGGCATTGCCCCCTTGATTTTAACAAGTAATATTGTTATTATACATATATTAGATTTTTATTTCAAGTGTTTTACTTTTTTTGAGGTATTTATGGTAGAGGTTATTTCAAATTCACCCGAGCAGACCGAGGCTTTTGCCGAGCTTTTGGGCAAGGCTCTTACAGGCGGCGAAACCATAGCCTATTTTGGCGGTCTTGGTATGGGCAAAACCCGTTTTACTGCGGGTCTTGCTCGTGGTATGGGCATTTCTGCTGACGTTTCAAGCCCCACCTTTGCCCTTGTTCACGAGTACAGGGGTGCAATGAATTTATATCATTTTGATATGTACAGAATTTCAACCTTTGAGGATTTGTGCTCCACAGGCTTTTACGATTACCTTGATTGGGGCGGGGTCCTTGCGGTTGAGTGGAGTGAAAATATAGAAAACGCACTTCCCGAGGATAAACTGATTAAAATTGAAATTTCACGCGGTGACAATGATGATAGCCGTATTTTAAGAATGAGTGGTGACAGTATATATGAAGATTCTTGGCGTTGACAGTTCGGCAACTGCCGCAAGTGCCGCGGTTTACTGCGACGGTAAAATACTTGCTCTTAATTTTTCAAATACGGGTCTTACCCATAGTCAGACTCTTTTGCCAATGGTTGAGAATACTCTTAAAACGGCGGGGCTTACCGTTAACGATATTGATTTGTTTGCTATATCCAACGGTCCCGGTTCCTTTACGGGTGTTCGTATAGGTGTGGCGGCAATTAAAGGCATCGCTCAACCCTTAAATAAAAAGTGTGTTGCCGTTTCAACACTTGAGGTCATTGCAAAGCCCCTTGAAAACACGGGTTGCTGTGCCGTTGCGGTTATGGATGCCCGTTGCAATCAGGTTTACACCGCACGCTTTGATTGTGCCCACGGCTTCAACAGGCTTTCGCCCGACGAAGCAATTACAATTGACGAGCTGTACGAAAGCTTAAAGGATATTACAAACCCCATAATCCTTATTGGTGACGGTGCAAGAGTAACATTTAATAAACTTTCAGATAAGCTTAGCAACATCTTTATGGCTCCTGCATCAATCTGTTATCAAAGCGGTGCAAACGTTGCTTTGTTAGCCGCAGAAAAACAAGCGGATGAATCTGCTGAGCTTCTTTCTGCAAACGAGGTTTTGCCAAATTATCTTCGTCTTTCACAGGCGGAGCGTGAATTAAAAAAGAAAAATAATAATTGAAAGGTTGTTTAAATATGTTAGTTTTAGCTTCAGACCACGCAGGCTTCCCTCTTAAGGAAGAAATAAAGGCATACCTTGACGAAAAGGGTGTTGAGTATATTGATTGCGGTACCGATTCAACCGCATCCGTTGACTATGCAAAATTTGCACAGACCGCTTGCCTTAAGGTTACAGGCGGTGAGGCTGACAAGGCTATTCTTTGTTGCGGTACCGGTATTGGCATCTCAATGGCTGCAAACAAGGTTAAAGGTATCAGAGCTGCTTGCTGTTCAGACTATTTCAGCGCTAAATTCACAAGGGTACATAACGATGCAAACGTTCTTTGTATGGGTGCCCGTGTTATCGGTGCGGGTCTTGCTTGCGAGCTTGTTGACGTGTTCATCAATACCGAGTTTGAGGGTGGCAGACATCAGCGTCGTGTTGACCAGATTACCGCTATTGAAAATGGTGAGATTCTTTGAAGAAAAAACGACTTGTCAGAATAATTGCCCTCAGTCTTACTGCGGTTTTGCTTTTATCGAGTGTCGGCTTCTTGTTGTTTGATAATTTTAAGGTTGAATCACAACAGATTCACATTTTTAACGATAAAATTCCCGAAAGCTTCCATAATTATCTCATAGCCCACGTGTCCGATTATCATAATCGTACGTCTTCATTGGTGGATAAACAAATTATCGAAAGTCTGAAGGAATGGCAACCCGATATTATTGTAATAACGGGTGACCATATCGATTCAACCTACCCGGACGTTGACGTGGCTTTGGAATTCACACAAAAGCTTTGTGAAATTGCACCCGTATATTACGTTACGGGTAATCACGAGTCAAACGTCAAACGCTCCGACGAAGCCGAGTTCAACCGCCTTATTGCAGGGCTCGAGGCTTTGGGTGTAACCCTTTTGCGTAATAAATCCGTTAAAATCGAGAATGAGGCAGGGGATTACTTTTACCTTCACGGTATCGATGACCCCTATTTTTACGGCGGTTATGAGCAGGATTTTCAACGAACAGAAATTCTGTGCCGTGACCTGAATATTGACGATGAAGAACTAAACGTTCTTCTTGCTCATCATCCCGAAACCTTGTCCGTTTATTATAAGTATAATTTTGATTTGGTTTTCTCAGGTCACGCCCATGGCGGTCAGATTACCTTGTTCGGTAAAGCAATTATTGCACCCGACCAGGTCAAATTCCCGCCCTATGACGAGGGGCTTTATAAAATGGTCGATACCCAAATGGTTTTAAGCAGGGGCATCGGCTACAGCACCTTCCCGTTGCGGGTAATGTGCAGTCCCCACCTGATATACGCCGAATTCAAGGCACATAAATGATTGTATAAAAAATCCCATCTTCGCTTTATGCGAAGATGGGAACTTTTTTATTCTGCCTTTAATGCTCTCTGGAGCCAGATTGATGCAATATCAATTGCGGCATACATACCGTTCTTTTCGGTTCTTTTAACGATTGCTTCAAGGGGGTTGATGTTGGGGTCGGTATTCAAAAGCTGAACAATAACCTTGTCTGCAATTTTAACACCGTGAACCTCGTGGGTTGAAGCAACTGAAAGCATTATAACAAAGGGGTCACTCATATTACCGTAGTAAATTGTGTTACCCTTACGAACGAGGGGTTTACCTTTGTAGGTAAGAAAACTTGCCTGAGTATCAGCCAAACTAAACACTCCTTAATCTGTAATTGCCTTAGCCGAGAAGATAGGACTTAAGAAGAACCTGTAAAAGCTCATCACGGTCAATTTTTCTGATAAGGCTTCTTGCGTTGTTGTGTGTAGTGATGTAGGTGGGGTCTTCAGACAGTATATAACCTACAAGCTGACTGGTAGGATTGTAACCCTTTTCAACTAAAGAATTATAAACTGATACAAGAATCTCACGCATTTCTTTTTCATGGTCATCACTGATTGTGAATTGGATTGTTTTATCTGTCATAAATACACCTCCTAAAACTATATTTTCATTATAAACTAATTTTATAAAAAATACAACAGAAATTTATTAAGAAAAGGTAAATTATGCTCTGAGCTCAATACCGATTTCCTTAAGGTTCTTAAGAATTTCGTCAATCCATGTCTGAACCTCGTCCATTTCAAGGGTTCTGTCCTTAGCCGAGAATATAAGGCGAACTGTTATACTCTTTATTTCACCGTTGTCATAGGTGTCAATAACCTTAACGCTTTCAAGCTCGCTAAGACCAAGCTTGTTCCAGCATTCGCTAAGGTCTGCAAAGGTTTTGCCCTCTTTCATTATAAGCGAAAGGTCATAGTATGTTGACTGCTGTGTTGAAGGCTCTGTAAAGGCAATGTTAGCGCCGTTTACACTGATGAAGTCGTCAACGTCAATCTCAATACAAACAACCTTAGCAACCTTGTCAACCTTAGTAGCATTTGTGGGGTGAAGTGTGTTGATTATGCCCATTTCAACACCGTCAAGTGTAATAAGGGCGGTGTTCTTGGGGTGCTGCCATGGGTGAACGGGAGCAACCTTTTTAAGAGCAGGTGCCTTGTGCTTAATCTGTAAGAAAATGTTATTTACGATTGTAAGACCCTTAAAGAACAAGTCCTTTTCGGTTGAACTTTTATCGTAAAGCACAATACCAAGGCTACGGCGCTCATTTGCGGTGCCGTCTTCCTTAAGACCCTTAACAATTCTGCCTATTTCAAATATGCCGTAGCTTTCGGCAAAATCCTTGTTTTCGGATGCGGCAAGTAAAAGGGTAGGAATCATTGAGTTACGGATTGTGCCGTTGTCAGAGCTTTCGATGTTAAGAATCTTAACATTTTCTTCAACCTCAATGCCAAGCTTCTTGTATTTTCTAACATCACCCCAGATGTATGAATGTACCTCGTGGAGGTTGTAGTGCTTAACAAGAATATCCTTTATTTCGTTGCTTTCTGAACGAACAGGAGCGCTCTTAACAGGCTTAAGGGGGCTCTTTGTTGTGATAATGCTGAAGTTATCATAACCGTAAATTCTGGTGATTTCTTCAATAATATCGGCCTTGATTGTAACATCCTTTGTGGCTCTGAAAGAGGGAACCTTAACTGTGAATTCCTCACCGTTCTTTTCAACACCAAAGCCAAGAGCCTTAAGTGTTTTCATAATTCTTTCTTCGCTTATGTCAATACCTGTGTATTTGTCAACGTACGCCTTGTCGAAGGAAATTGTGATTTCGGGATATTTTCTTACGTATTCGTCAGTAAGCTGTGAAGCAACTCTTGCGCCCTCATCAATGGATTTAAGAAGGTATGCAAAACGCTTTGCGGCAGTAACGGTCATTTCGGGGTCAAGCATCTTTTCGTATCTTGCAGAAGCATCTGTACGAAGACCGAGTCTTGAAGATGACTTTCTAACGCTGATACCGTCAAAGTTTGCACATTCAAGCACAACTGCATCTGTGTCACCAACAATTTCAGAGTCAAGACCACCCATAATACCTGCAATTGCAACAGGTGTTGAGCCGTTCTGAATAAGAAGGGTATCGGTTGTGATATCACGCTCTGTGTTATCAAGGGTAACAAACTTGCAGTTTTCAGCAGGTGTGTCAACAACGATTTCGTCAATCTTGTTAGCATCAAATGCGTGAGTGGGCTGACCCATTTCAAGCATAATGTAGTTTGTAAGGTCTGCAAGAAGGTTAATGCCACGCATACCGCAGTAGTAAAGTCTTATCTGCAAAGCCATAGGGCTAACGTTCTTTGTGATGTTATCCATCTTAACGCAGGAATAACGATAAACAAGGTCGGGTCTGTTAACCTTAACGTTGATTTTTTCGTCACCGTCATAAGCTAAATCTGAAAGGGGAAGGGGCTTTAATTCTCTGTCTGTAAGGGCTGCAAACTCACGTGCAATACCGTAATGACCCCAAAGGTCAGGACGGTTTGTAAGTGATTTGTTATCAACCTCAAAAATAATATCGTCAATGGGGTAAATGTCCTTAAGGTCGGTACCGTTGGGGGCATCTACGTCAATTTCCATAAGACCTGCTTTATCATCTGAAAGACCGAGCTCGAATGCTGAGCAACACATACCCTCTGATTCGAAGCCTGCTACGGTTGCCTTTGTGATTTCGCCTGCGGGTACTCTGCCGCCCGCTTTAACAAAAGCAATTTTCATATTTTCACGAACGTTGGGTGCACCGCAAACAACGTCGTAAATTCTGTCACCGCCGTCAACCTTAAGCAGGTGAAGCTTCTTTGAGTTGGGGTGATTTTCGATTGAAAGAATTTCACCGACAACAACGTCACGTAAATCCTCGCCCTTAACGATGATGTCTTCAACCTCGGCAGTAGCAAGGGTAAAACTGTTAATAAGACCTTTAATATCAAGACCCTCAAGGTCAACATATTCTTTTATCCAATTAATTGAAACAAACATTTATTTGACCTCCTTTTCGGGCTGTGTGAAAGTAGCGTTTTCAAACTGTGAAAGGGATTTAAGGTTGCAGGAGTTGAAAACACGGATATCCTTAATGCCGTAGCGCATCATTGCAAGTCTTGTAAGACCAAGACCGAATGCAAAGCCTGTGTATTTTTCGGGGTCAAGACCACCGGCTGTAAGCACGTTGGGGTGAATCATACCGCAGGGGCAAAGCTCAAGCCAACCTGAATCCTTACAAGAGGGGCAACCCTTACCGCCACAGATTGTGCACTGAATATCAAGCTCAAAGCCGGGCTCAACGAAGGGGAAGAAGCCGGGACGAAGTCTTACGGTGATATCCTGCTGGAAAACCTCTGAAAGCATGGTTTTCATAAAGTAGATAAGGTTGGAAATTGAAATATCCTTATCTACCATAACACCCTCCATCTGGAAGAAAGTGTTTTCGTGACAAGCGTCAATTTTTTCATTTCTGAAGCATCTGCCGGGGAAAATAACACGAATGGGGCGGTCTGCCTCAAGCTCGGACGTGTATTTTTTGAGAATAGCATTCTGTGCGGCAGAGGTGTGAGTTTTAAGCAACTGATTAGTGCTGAGGTAATATGTGTCCTGCATATCACGTGCGGGGTGATGCTTAGGAATATTAAGCGCCTCAAAGCAATGGTAGTCGTCAACGATTTCGTCGTAATCCTCAATGGAGAAGCCCATTGCCGCAAAGATATCCTCAAGCTCACGCTGAACAAGTGTAATGGGGTGGTATGAGCCCTTTTCCTCAGTTATGGGGAAGGTGACGTCATAATCCTCAGCGGCGTTGATAAGGCGTTCCTCTTCAAGCTTCTGAAGCTCAACGTTCTTTTCTTTGATAGCATTTTCGATGAACTGCTTAACCTCGTTAATAATCTGACCTGCTTCTTTTTTCTGGTCGTTGGGTACGTTTCTGAGCTCACTCATAAGTGAAGCAACAGAACCCTTTTTGCCGAGGAATTCAATTCGTAACTGTTCAAGGTCTGCGGGATTTTTGGCAGTGTTAACCTTTTCCTCGAACTGCAGCTTTAACTGCTGTGCCTTTTCAAGCATTTTGTTCAATCCTTTCAAATATATTCAGAGTATGTGAAGATGGTGACGGAAAATAAAAAAGCCCCCATCCCAAAAGGGACGAAGACAAACTCCGCGGTACCACCCTAATTTTGCGCTCAATCCAGAGCCAACACTCTTTTGTAATGTAACGGTTACACCCGTCGCGACCTACTTGGTTTCAGCCGTGCTGCTCACAAGTGAACTTCAAGGAAAACATCCGTAACGTGCTTACAGCCAAGGGCACGTCTCTCTGTGACATCAATTAGCCTTTACTCTCTTGCTCAACGCATTTGTCATATAATACCATATATAAAATAAAAATTCAAGTATTTTATACATAAAAAATCCCTGCAAAAAGCAGGGATTTTGATGTCTTAGCCTTTAACTGTGCCGCCCTTCATTTTGATGAGCTCACGGTAGCTTATAAGCTCAACGTCGTGGTCCTTAAGGTACTGATGAACGTAGGGGTCCTTCATAAGCTCGTACTCCCAAACTCTGTCCTGCCATCTGCCTGTGATACCCTTAAGCTCGTCACATTCTACTGAAGGGTGAACGAAGGTTTCTGTAACGCCGTTTTCGGGGATGTTTGTCCAGATTTTAAGAATAGTATCTCTATATACCTCGTAGCTTACACGCATATCGTCGTTCCAATCCGGGAAAAGAAGGTAATCGGGAATGATAACGTTATATTTTTTACCCCAATGCTTTGAAAGAAGGGTAACTGCCGCATAAGCGATATAAGGTGTGCCGTTGGGGCAAATTCTCTTATCGTGCTTAACGTAAAGTCTGTAAGCATAGCCGTATGAACCGCAGATTTTAAGAGCAAGCTTTGAAAGACCGAGTCTGCCGGTGTAGTGACCGTAAAGAGAACCCATATGGTTGTCAATATGTGAGGGCTTCATACCCATACTGTGTGCAAGGTCAATCTGAGCACGAACCTCTTTTTCGATGTCTTCGTAAGAAGCGTTCTTTTCAACCTGGTCACTTTCGTGCCACATAAAGCCTTCTTCGTCAATAAGAGTTTTACCGTCAGTAAGGGGCTTCCAACGATATTTACCCCATTCGCTTGTAAGTGTTGTATGTACACCGATTGCGTATTCGGGATGTGCCTTTGAAAATTCAACTGCGTCAGCCGCTGCGGGGCAGGGCATCATAACAGTTGCGGATTTAAGCCAACCGCCAAGAAAGAGCTCGTTAACGGCTTCATTTGCCGCATTACACATACCGTAGTCATCTGCATTAACAATAAGATATTTAGCCATAATATTCCTTTCATACCCGAAGGTTATAAAATATTTTATTAACAATATTATAATACTTGCAAAAAATAAATCAAGTATGTAGAAAAATTTTGTTGACTATATTCATTAAACTCTTTACATTGGTGAAATGTGTGGTAAAATATTTGTATTACGGAGGTGCATAATATGTCAGATATTAAACTTGGTGTTCAGCTTTTTACTTTACGTGACAAATGCAAAAATGCAGAGGATTTTGAAACAACCCTTAAATTCCTTGATGATATAGGTTGTAACGTTATTCAGATTTCTGCTATTGGTGACATTCATCCCGAAATCGTTGCCGAGCTTGTTGATAAATATAAAATGGACGTTTGTGTAACTCACAAGCCCTACGACAGAATGAAAAATGACCTTGATGCACTTATTCACGAGCACGACCTCATTAATTGTTCAAATATCGGTATCGGTGCAATGCCCGGTAACGTGCACGAGTCTGCCGAGGGTGTAACAGGCTTCATAGTTAAATGTAACGAAATTATTGCCGAAATGGCTAAAAAGGGTAAGTATCTTAACTATCACAACCATGCTCTTGAATTTGAGGTTTATGACGGCAAGCGTACCTTTGAAAGACTTATTGACGAAGCTCCCGGTCTTCGCTTTATTCCTGATACATACTGGATGCAGGTTGGCGGTGTAAACCCTGCAGAATATATGAAAAAACTTGCGGGTAGAGTGGATGTCTGCCACTTTAAGGATATGCGAATCGTCAATAATCAGCAGCGCTTTGCTGAGTGTGGCACGGGTAACCTTGACTTAGGTGCATGTTACCGTACTTGTAAAGAAATCGGTGCAAAATACATCGTTATTGAGCAAGACCTTTGCTATGATAAAGACCCCTATGACAGCGTTAAAATCGGCTTCGAGGGTCTTAAGCG
Organism: Clostridia bacterium; assembly: GCA_017550105.1. Classification (GTDB taxonomy): domain Bacteria; phylum Bacillota; class Clostridia; order Oscillospirales; family Acutalibacteraceae; genus DTU089. Next base: position 24,757 of record JAFYLQ010000054.1, read on the forward strand.
TATTGCGGCTGAAAATAAATAAGGTAAAGCTATGTTGTATGAATTAAAAAACTGCCGTGATGGTAGTAAGGCTACGTATAAAACAACCGTTGATATTACTGAAAATAACGGTATGGTAACATTTGTTTTTACTGCCGAGAACACAAAATTTTATTGTCCGCATTCGGGTTATAATAAAATTCACTCAGAAGGGGACGCCTGCGAGGTTTTAATAGGCTCCGACCCTGAGCGTAAGGTTTATTATGAAATTGAAATTAGTCCCGAAAACGACCTTATGGTAGCCGAAATGGTTAATCACGGCTTTGATGAAAATAACGAGCCCATACTTGACATTCATTTTGTTGATGATTGCTTTGTTGAAGGCGAAGTTCAAAAAAATGATAACGGCTACGTTGCAACGGTTAAATTCCCTTTAGAAAAAGTATTGAGCGGTGACGGTGAGGTCTATTTTAACGCTTACCGCCTTGAAACTGACGGCGGTGAAATGGATAAGCATTTGTTTGCTTTAAATCCCACTATGCTCCCCAAATTCCACGCCCCTGAATATTTTTTGTTTTTAAAGGATATCATATAAAATTTAAAGACTTGCTTCAATTTTATCGGTTGAAGCAAGTCTTTTTTTATCTGTATTTATCACATTCGGCAACTGCAAGGCGGTCGCAACGCTCGTTTTCGGGGTGTTCATTGTGCCCCTTAACCCAATTAAACGTAACCTTATGCTTATCTAACAAATCAAGCAACTCGGTCCATAAATCAACGTTTAAGGCAGGTTTTTTGTCGGCTTTTCGCCATCCGTTTTTTTGCCAGGAGTAAACCCAACCCTTGGTTATTGATTCATAAACGTATTTGGAATCCGTCGTAACTGTAACTTCACAAGGCATTTTAAGGGCTTTAAGGGCAAATATAACCGCGCTTAATTCCATTCTGTTGTTGGTGGTGTCACTTGCACCACCACTAAGCTCTTTTTCAACGCCATTATATCTTAAAATTGCGCCCCAACCACCGGGTCCGGGGTTGCCGCTACAGGCACCATCGGTAAAAATCTCTACTTTTTTCATAAATTTATTCCTTTGAATTTTTTTACATATTAGCACATTTTCGGAACATTTTAAAGATGTAAATTATATTTTTTTGTTTTCGGGGGTAAATTGATGATTGCGGTGATTATTGAAAGATGTAACAAAGATTTATTCGAGTGCTTTGGGGTTGAAAATTTTGGAGCTATTCCGTTCTTTCACACTACCTTGGGAAATCTTTTGGTGAGTAATAATCCCTTTAAAACCGCAGATTTTGTTTATAAAATTCCTGAGAATAAAGGCTCAAAAGACTATGATTTTACTATAAAAAATCTGCTTAAATCCCTTGAAAGTTTCCCAAATGAAAAGGTTGCTGTGACCTTTTCGGACGTGTATTTCAGTAACGATTTTTGGGATGAAATTACTAATGAGAAAGAGGGTAATTTTCTTTGTTTTAATGCCGAAAATGAAGTTGTTTTATGTATGTTAAGTACCGTTGATTTGTTTAATTTTTTATTGAAAAACCTAATGAATATTTCCTGTGTTTTTAATAAAATTAAAACCCGAAAAAACTATGGAGCTTATGCTAAAATAATCGACAATCCCTTGAAATATAAGGCTTTTTGCAGTGATGCTCTTAATGGGAGCGTGGATTTCAGATTGCCCGAAATTGCTCAGGGTATCTACGTTTCAACCAATATTCCTGAGGGCGATTTTGTTTTGATTCCACCCGTGTATTTGGGCAATGACGTGCAGATTGAAAAAGGGTGTGTTATAGGCCCCGAAACCATAATTTCAGATGGTTCTTTAATAGCCCGTAATTCACATCTGAAAAATACTTTTTTAGGCAAAAATTCTTATGTTTCATCAGGGTGTCATATTGTTGGCTCTCTCCTCGGAGATAACGTAATTTTACGGCGCAACAGCGTCGTGTTAAACAATTCTGTTATTTGTCACGATACTCTTATTGGCGAAGAAAAAATAATTGAAAACAATAGTATCATACGTGCTTTTTCAAGGGTTGATGAATATAATAATTCTGAAATTAATTTTAAATCGGATTTTGATAATGCTACAGATGGATTTTATGGTTACACACCCGAAAAGGCGGCTTTGTTAGGTGCCGTAATTGGTGTGTGCTTCGGTGCGCCTCGTGTTGGTGTAGCCTGTGATGGTGAAATGAACTCAACAGCATTAAAACTTTCGTTTTTAGGTGGTTTAATGACAAGTGGGGCAGTGGGTTTTGATTTCGGCAACACGTTTTTATCTGCAATGCAATATTATATGGATTTTTGTGAACTTGATTGTGGTGTCTTTGTTAGTGGCAGTGATGACGGGACATTAATCAGCGTTTTCAGAAAAGGCTCAACGTCACTTAAAAGCTCGGATTTTTATAATATCAAAAGTGTGCTTTCGTCGGGAAAGGTTCGCAGATGTAAAAAGACAGAATGCAAAAAAATCAGACAGATACACGGTATGCAAAGGATGTATATTCAAAATTTAACGATGCCTTTTTCCGGTAAAATAAACTTCAAGCCTGTTTTTACTTGTGACAATAAAATTATTTCTGATATTGTTGAAAGGGCTGTTTCAAAAATCGGCTTTAATTCAGGGGGAGAAGCCATTGTTTTTAGCCTTAATTCACAGGGTACAAGGCTATCAATTCGGCAAAACGACGTTGTGTATCCACACTCCAAGCTTCTTGAAATCGTGTCATTTTATTGTCGAAAGCAAGATGATAAACAAGCATATAGCACCATTGAAAACGATAGTGTTTTGCTAAGCTTTCGTATAATTAAAATCTTGGTTGAAGAAAAACGTAGTATTAGTGAAATTGTAGCGTCTTTACCGAGTTTTTACGTTGCCGAAAGAACCGTAAATAGTCATTGTAAGCTTAAAGTTTTGGCGGCAGATTTATCTCGAGATAATAAAATTCACTTTAAAAAAGACGGGATTTTTTATTGCGACGGATTAAACAACGTTAAAATTAACGAAACTCAAAAAGGAACATTTCTGATAAAAGCGATGGCACAGTCTATGGAGACGGCAGACGAAATAATAGATAAGCTTACCGTTTTTATAGCAGAAAGTGAGCATTATGGCTATTGACATTATTTTCTTTTAATTGTACTATATATAATTAGTAAAGTAGCGTATTATGCCGTCTTGTAAAGTCGGCGTTACATAAATTTCGGATAAACACAGATTGATTATTAGGTGATTATATGACTAAAGAAACAAAAAACAAAAACTCTGCTCCTCAGAATAAGAAAAAGAGCAAGTCAAACAACAAGAAAAAAGAATTAAACAAAAAAACTAAATCAACCAAGCAGACTGCACCTGTAGATAAAAAATCTGCAGACAACAAAAAGGTTGATAAAACACAAAAAAAGAATAAGAGCACTAAAAAGAAAACCGGAGCCCCCAAAAAGCAGGGTGGTTTATATTCAAAAATTACCCCTCCTGCCAACAATTCTCCTGTTAAGATTTCCTTCCTTGGCGGTATTAACGAGGTTGGCAAGAATATGACTTGTTATGAGTACGGCAAGTCAATGCTTATTGTCGATTGCGGTCTTGCATTCCCTGAGTCCGACCAATTGGGTGTGGATTTTGTAATTCCTGATTTCACCTTTGTTGAACGTAATGCAGATAAATTAAAGGGTATCCTTATTACTCACGGTCACGAGGACCATATCGGAGCTCTTTGCTACCTTCTTAAAAAGGTGAATATTCCCGTGTATGCAACCCTTCTTACTGCAGGACTTATTCAGGGCAAGCTTTCCGAGCATAAGCTTGAGCACGAGGTTGTTATTAACGTTGTTAAGGCAGGGGACGAAATAACCCTTGGTGACTTTAACGTTGAATTTATAAAGGTCAATCACTCAATTCCCGATGCAGTTGCACTTGCAATAAAATGTGATGCGGGTATTGTTGTTCAGACAGGTGACTTTAAGATTGACACAAGCCCTATCGACGGCGGTATTATCGATTTATCAAGGTTTGCAGAGCTCGGTAATGAAGGCGTTTTGTGCTTGCTTTCCGACTCAACCAATGCCGAACAGCCCGGTTACACCCAAAGCGAAAGCAAGGTTGGTGAAACCTTCCGCAATCTGTTTACTCAGGCGGGTAACAGGCGAATCATTATTGCAACCTTTGCTTCAAATATTCACCGTGTTCAACAGATTATTGATATTGCCGCTAATACAGGTCGTAAGGTTGCACTTTCGGGCAGAAGCCTCGAAAACGTTGTTGCCATAGCTTCTGAATTGGGCTACGTTAATATTCCCGACGGCACACTTATCGGTATTGATGAAGTTAAAAAATATACTGATGAACAGCTTGTTATTATAACAACCGGTAGTCAGGGTGAGCCTATGTCCGCTCTTTCAAGAATGGCATCGGGCAACCACAGAAAGGTAAGTATAGGTTATAACGATTGCGTAATAATTTCTGCAAGACCCATTCCCGGTAACGAAAAAACCGTTTACCGTGTTATAAATGATTTGATGCGACTGGGTGCAAGGGTTATTTACGAAAAAATGTATGACGTACACGTGTCGGGTCACGCTTGTCAGGAGGAGCTTAAAATTATGCTTTCTCTTGTTAAGCCCAGATATTTCATTCCCGTTCACGGTGAGCAAAAGCATCTTCGTTACCACGCAAGAGTTGCCGAAAGCGTAGGTATGGACCCTCACAACATTCTTATTGCCGATAACGGTTATGAGGTTTCATTGAGTGAACGCTCAATGAGTGTTTCGGGTACTGTGGCTAACGGTAAAATTTACGTTGACGGTTATGGTGTAGGTGACGTTGGTACACGTGTTATGAAGGAAAGACTTCACTTAGGTCAGGATGGTATAATTATTATCGCCGCCACTATTGACGGTGCTTCAGGGGAGCTTCTTTCAGGACCCGAGGTTCTTTCAAAGGGCTTCGTTTACGTTAAGGAAGCCGAGCTTCTTATGAAGGAGGCAGTTGCTCTTTCAATGCACGTTATTGATAGCTTCCCGCCTTATAGTTACGACCTTAATGCAATGAACACTAAATTAAAAGACGAAATATCACGTCTTATGTACGAAAGAACCAAAAGAAGTCCTATGATTTTACCCGTGCTTATGCGCGTTTGATTTTAATATATTACTAATCCCTGTGGGGGTGAAAAAATGAAGTTTAAAGCCTATTTAAGGCAGAATCCCGTTGGCTTTATTGCCGCAGGCTTGTTGTTAATAGTTGCTTTTATAAGCAGTTATTTTGACTATAAGATATCCATCTGCTTCGGTATTGTTTTTATTGTTGTGCTTGCCTTACAACTTGTTTACACCTTGTTTGTGTTCAAAAACACCAAGAAGTACGTTAAATATCTTTCGGAATCCTTGTTTCCTGATATCAACCAAAACAGTTCAGAGTTTCCGCTTTCTGCGGTTGTGTGTGATAAAGCAGGCAATATTTTATGGTACAACAAGCAGTTTTGTGACGATATTGTTGAGGGCTACGAAATCAACGGCCTTTCATTGAATGATTTTTTCGAGGATTTTTCCTTTGAAAAAATCGCAGAAGAAAAGGTTTCCGACGCACAGTTTGCAGATAAAAAATTCACAGCTTTTTCAGTTGTTGAAAACAACCTGATGTGCTTGTACCTGTTTGATGACACGTATCTTAAAAATATTTCTCGTGAGTACTATTTCTCAAGACCCTTCGTAATGCTCATACTCGTTGATAATATAGAAGAGCTTTCCCGCAATCTTACGGATAGCAAATTCGCTATGGTTTCGGGTGGCATTGAAAGTCTTATTGAGGATTGGCTCAAGGAAGAGAGCGTTATATTCAAAAAAATTGCCAACGGTAATTTCCTTGTTATGGGTGAAAAACGTAATCTCGATAATTTGTGCGAAAACAAATTTTCTGTTCTTGGCAAGGTGCGTAGCTATACCTATGCCGATAACCCCGTTAACGCCACACTTTCAATCGGTGTCGGTAGCGGTAATTCCTTTGCCGAGTGTGAAACTAAAGCCCGTAAGGCTTTGGATATGTCCTTGGGCAGGGGCGGTGACCAAGCTGCCGTACATACGGAGGAAGGTTACGTCTATTTTGGCGGTGTTTCAAACAGAGCCAATGACAGCTCACGTGTTTCACCTCGAAGAACTGCCGCTAACATATCAACCCTTGTTAAGCAATACAATAAGGTTTTCATTATGGGGCATAAATATTCTGATTATGATGCAATCGGTGCCGCAATGGGTATGCAGTTCTTCTGCGAAGCAAACGGCGTTGAGGCCTTCGTTGTTGTAGATAACAAAACAACCCTTGCTTCACCCCTTGTTGCTTTGGCAAATGACAATGGCTACAAGCGATTTATTTCCGTTAACAAGGCCATTGACTCCTGTGATGACGATACGCTTGTTATAGTTGTTGATACGCACAGACAAGCCCTTCTTGATTCACCGGATTTATACACCTTAGCGGGTAACGTTATTGTTATTGACCACCACAGACGGTCCGAGGATTATATTGACGATGCTAAAATAATATATACGTTGCCCTCGTCCTCGTCCTCTTGTGAAATGGTGGCAGAGCTTATTCAGTATTCCACAATTCTTGAAAATATTCCTTCTGTGATTTCGACGGCACTTCTCTCGGGCATTGTTCTTGATACCAAGGATTATGTCTTGAGAACGTCTCAGCGAACCTTTGAGGCGGCGGGCTTCTTACGTGAAAACGATGCGGATACCGTTGCCGTAAAAAAGCTTTTCTCCATTGATTCTGAAATGTCAGAGCTTAAAAATCAGATTGTTTCAAATGGTGAAATATACGACGGATTTATGATAAGCACCACCTCTGCTGATAGTAAAAATTTACGTATTATCACTTCATCAGCGGCGGATGATATGTTATCCATTGACGGTGTAAGGGCTTCATTTGTTTTGTCCAAGCTCAGTGTCAGTAAGGTTCAGATTTCCGCTCGCTCCTTAGGTGAAGAAAACGTTCAGCTTATTATGGAAATTCTCGGTGGCGGTGGTCACAGTACTATGGCGGCGGCTCAGGTTAAAAGCTCAAGCCTTGAAAATGCAAAAATTATGCTCGTAAATGCTATTGAGCAATATAAATCAAACAAATAACTTTCTATCGGAGGTAACAAAATGGAAGTTTTATTAAAAAGTGACGTAAAAGGTCTTGGTAAAAAAGGCGAAAAGGTAAGCGTTTCTGAAGGATACGCCCGTAACTTCCTTTTCCCCAGAGGTCTTGCGGCAGAAATGAATGCACAGCTTATGTCAGAGCTTAAAAACAAGGAGTCTTCAGAAAAATTCAAAGCAGACGAGGAATTAAAGGCTGCAAAGAATTTTGCTTCTAAAATCAACGGACAAACTGTTGTTATAAAGGCTAAGGGCGGTGCAAACGGTAAGCTTTTCGGCTCAGTAACCGCCAAGGAAATTGCAAACGTTGTTTCAACTAAATTTGCTATTAAGGTTGATAAGCGTAAAATATCCGTTGATGATATTAAGGCCTTCGGCACTTACAATGCTCAGGTAAGGCTTCATCCTCAGGTTACGGCTGATTTTAAGGTTCAGGTTACTGAGGCCTAAATAAATTGTAAAGGAAAAGAATTATGGCTGATAAAGGACTTCAGACATTTGATAATATTAACTTGCCCTATAGTCTTGAAACTGAGCAGGCTGTTATCGGTTCTGTTTTAATCAATCCCGAGTGTGTGAGTGTGGTTTTGTCACACATTAAGCCCGATTATTTCTATTTGCCCCAGCATAGGTCAATTATGGAGGCAATTGTAATCCTTGATACTCTCGGCTCAAGAATAGATGCTCTTACAATTCTTGATAAGCTCAGTTCAGACAGCTCTTTTGATATGGAAAGCGGCAAGAATTATCTTTTTCAACTTGCACAGATAGTACCTTCTGCCGCTAATGTTGAAAACTACTGTAAAATTGTAAGGGAAAAGCATTTCCTTCGCTCTCTTATAACCATTTCTAAGGAGACCATCGACTCTGCCGTTGACGGCGGTGCCGAGGCGGATAAAATTCTTGATGCGGCCGAGCAAAAGATTTATGACATCAGAAAGGGTAAAACCACAGGCTCACTTCAAAGATTAAGTGACGTTATTTCTGCAGAGGTTTATCCCAACCTTGTTAATATCACCTCGGAAAATGCCGAGGAGTTCAAGGGTATTCCTATGGGCTTTTCCAAGATTGATGAAATTACATCGGGTCTTAACCGTTCCGACCTTATATTAATCGGTGCTCGTCCTGCTATGGGTAAAACAAGCTTTGCGCTTAACATTGCCCGTAACGTATCTATGACGGGTAAGAAGGTTATTTTCTTCTCCTTGGAAATGTCAAACGAGCAGTTGGCGGCACGTGTGCTTTCAACTGAGGCAAGGGTTGAGTCAAACAAGCTTCGTTCGGGCGATATTTCATCCGAAGAGTGGGTTCGTCTTGCCGAAGCCACCGACAGATTAACAAGATGTAATCTTTATTTTGATGATACCGCATCTATTACGGTTCCTGAAATTAAATCAAAAATTAAACGTGCAAAAGACGTTGATTGCATTATTATCGATTACCTTGGTCTTATGGAATCCGCTAAGAAAAAAGAAAACAGGGTGCAGGAGGTTACGGAAATTACCCGAAGCCTTAAGATGCTTGCAAAGGATTTAAAAATTCCCGTTGTGGTATGTGCTCAGCTTTCCCGTGGACCTGAAAAGAATGGTAAATCTTCAAACAGACCCATGCTTTCCGACCTTCGTGACTCAGGTTCAATCGAGCAGGACGCAGATATTGTTATGATGCTCTATCGTGAGGGCTATTATAAAAACAGTGCACAGAATGCCGATGAAATTGATATGACTCAGGCGGACGTTGATATTGCTAAAAACCGTCACGGCTCAACCGAGCGTGTTAAACTTCATTGGGATGCACAGTATACCTTGTTCTCAACTCTGGAGTACCGAGATGAATAAGTACACAGACGTTGTCAGAAGTAAGGTCTTAAAAGCCGTTGACGACTATTCAATGCTATCTGATACAACTAAAATTGTTGTCGGTTTTTCAGGCGGTGCCGATTCGGTATGCTTATTACATATTTTGAATTCACTGAAGTGTGAGTTTCGTTTTGATTTAATCGGTGCCCACGTCAATCACGGCATTCGTGGTGATGAAGCCTTAAGAGATGCAGTCTTTGCCCGTAACTTTTGCGAAAAGCTTGGTGTTGATTTTAAACTTCATAATGCTGACTGCATAAAGCTTTCTGAAGAAACGGGCGAAAGCCTTGAGGTTTGCGGCAGGAACGAGAGATACGCTTTTTTTCATAGCCTATCGGACAATAATACGAGAGTTGCTACGGCTCACAATGCTAACGATAATGCCGAAACTGTTTTGTTTAATATCGCAAGGGGCTCAACAATTAAAGGCGGTGGCGGAATTCCTCCCGTAAGAGGGGATATAATCAGACCGTTAATTTATTGTACACGTAGGGAAATTGAGGGCTATTGCGAAGAAAATGAACTTGAATTCGTAACCGACAGCACAAATTTAAGTGATGATTATACAAGGAACAAAATCCGTCATAAGGTTTTACCGATTCTTGAGGAAATTAATAGCGAAGCAATTTCCAACTTCACTCATTTCAGTATCAGTGCTCGTGAAACTGCCGAGTATATATGTAACGATGCGGAGTCCGTTATCAGATATGCAGATAACGGCAACGGAACCTACAAGGTTACTGCAATGCTCGAATATAGTGACGTTGTTGTACGCGAGGCAATAGTCATTTTATTGCGTAATTTGACGGATAAAACTCTTGAACGTAAAAAGCTTGATGAGATTTTAGCTTTACTTAAAAGGTCGGGCAGGATACAGGTTTACGGTGATATATTCGCAGAAGTTGTTAAGGGAAGCTTCCGTTTTTTTAAAAAGGGGGATAAACAAAAGCCCGAACCTGTTCCGCTAAAGGACTTCCCTTTTGAAAATCAATTTGGTGGCTATTGTATCAACGTTTCCGAATTTTTCCAAAGTTCAGAAAAAATTAATAAAAAACTATTGGATAATTTAATCGATTGTGATAAAATCGAAGGCAATGTTTTCCTTCGTACTCGTCAGGAAGGTGATAAAATAACCTTACCCGTCAGAAACGTCACGAAAACATTGAAAAAATTATTTAACGAAATGAATATCCCCGTTGAAAAACGTGATTTGATTCCCGTTCTGAGTGATGAAAACGGTGTTTTATGGGTTTATTCTGTGGGTGTTGATGCCCGATGCCACGTTGATGCTAATTCAAGTAATATTATTTTTATTGGGGGAAAAAATAATGATTAATACTGAGGATATGCTTCAGGATATTGAAAATGTAATTATTTCTGAAGAAGAACTTGCGCAGATTGTTAAAGATTTAGGTGCACGTATTTCATCAGATTACAAGGATAAGGATTTGCTTTTAGTAAGCGTGCTTAAAGGCTCCGTTTTATTTATGGCAGATCTTATGCGTGAAATTAAAATTCCTTGCAACATCGATTTTATGGCTGTTTCAAGCTATGGCTCGGGCACAAAAACAAGCGGTGTTGTTAAGATTATTAAGGACCTTGATTGCTCAATTGAGGGTAAGGATTTGCTTATTGTTGAAGATATTCTTGACAGTGGCAGAACCTTAAGCTATATTCGTGAAATTCTTCTTGCTCGTAATCCCAAGAGCATTAAGATTTGCACTCTTTTTGATAAACCCGAAAGACGTGAGGCAGATATTTACGCTGAGTATATCGGTTCACGTGTTCCTAACGAGTTCATTGTTGGTTACGGACTTGATTATAATGAATATTACAGAAACTTACCTTATATCGGTGCTTTAAAAAGATCTGTTTATTCTGAAGAATAAATTTTTATAGTGAGGTGAGCTGTTATAAAACGCAGCGAAAAATTAAAATCATTTTTACCCTATGTGCTCATACCCCTTGTCCTTGTTATTTTTATAGGACTATACTCAGGTGGTGATACCAAGAAAACCAAATTAGACTATTATCAGGTGATTGAGTATTTCGATAGCGGTAAAATTACAGAGTATGAGCTTAATATCGGTACGGGTGCTCTTAAGTTCAAATTAGAGGACGGCACTTCTAAGAAATACACGGTTCCCAACGTGAACCTTTTCCTTGAAGACGTTCACGATGACGTTGTTGAATATAACCGTGCTAATCCCAAAACACCAATTAAATTCAACTACGTTTCAGGTACTTCTTATTCATTCTGGCTTCAGCTTATACCCATAATACTTGCAGTTGTGTTCCTTGTTATCGGCGGATACATCTTTATGAAGCGAATGAATAACACAATCAGTTCCGAAAATAACAGGGCTATGAATTTCGGTAAAGCCCGTGTTAAATTCGGCAAGGATGAAAAGCGTAAAACAACCTTTAAGGAGGTTGCAGGTGCCGATGAGGAAAAAGAGGAGTTGCAGGAGATTGTTGAATTCCTTAAGGACCCTCGTAAATTCACCGAGCTTGGCGCACGTATTCCTAAGGGCGTTCTTCTTGTTGGCCCTCCCGGTACAGGTAAAACCTTACTTGCACGTGCAGTAGCAGGTGAAGCAGACGTTCCTTTCTTCTCAATTTCAGGCTCCGATTTCGTTGAAATGTACGTCGGTGTCGGTGCTTCCCGTGTGCGTGACCTTTTTGATCAGGCTAAAAAGAGTTCACCTGCAATCATTTTCATTGATGAAATTGATGCGGTTGGTCGTCACCGTGGCGCCGGTATGGGTGGTGGTCACGATGAACGTGAGCAAACACTTAACCAGTTGCTTGTTGAAATGGATGGCTTCGGCAATAACGAGGGTATCATTATTATTGCCGCAACAAACCGTCCCGATATTCTTGACCCTGCGTTACTTCGTCCGGGTCGTTTTGACCGTCAGGTAACCGTTGGCAGACCCGACCTTAAGGGCAGGGAAGAAATCTTGCACGTTCATGCTAAGAACAAGCCTCTTGCACCTGACGTTGACCTTAAAACTGTTGCACATGGTACAGTTGGCTTTGTTGGTGCAGACCTTGAAAATCTTCTTAATGAAGCAGCCTTGCTTGCGGCTAAACGTAACAAAAAAGCAGTTACTATGACTGAAATTGACGAAGCCATAGTTAAGGTTGAGGTTGGTACAGAAAAGAAATCACATAAATATACCGAGCGTGATAAAAAGATTACTGCGTATCATGAAGCAGGTCACGCAGTTGTGGCTTATTATCTCGAGAACATCCCGCCTGTATACGAAATTTCTATTATTCCCCGTGGTATGGCTGGTGGTTATACACTTCAGAGACCAAATGAGGATACTGCATATAAAAACAAGTCCGAGTTTTTAGATGAAATTGTTTGCTTTATGGGTGGTAGAATTGCAGAAAAAATCATCAGTGAGGATGTATGGTCTGGTCCATCTTCTGACCTTTCAAGAGCATCGGATATAGCCCGTTCAATGGTTACCCGCTATGGTATGAGCGAAAAACTCGGTCCTGTTGTTTACGGTAAGGACCACGACGAGGTTTTCCTTGGTATGGAATCTGCTAAAACTAAGAATTTCTCGGATTCTTATGCTGAACAGATTGACGATGAAATTAAGGCTATCGTTACTGAGTGCGAGGCTCGTTGTACTGCACTTCTTGAAGAACATAACGATAAATTGGTTCTTATTGCCGAAACCTTGATTAAAGAAGAAAAAATCGACAAGGATAAATTCCTTAAGCTTATGGATGAAAATTACGTTCCCGAGGCTGAGGAAGAAGTAGCAGAGATTACTGAAGAAGCTCCTGTATCAGAAGTAACAGATGAAGCGGCTTCAACACAAGCTACAGAAGAATAAAATTAACACCTCGTATTGTTACAAGCAATACGAGGTGTGTTTTTTAGAAGTGTTTATATATTTCTGAATAGTTGTTTATGTAAACGTCGCAAAGAGCTTTTACTTTTTCTGGTTCTGCGGATTCAGAAACGTCAAAAATGCCTACGATTTTATAATCTGCCTTCTTGGCGGTTTCGATGGCATAAAGAGCATCTTCAAAAACAAACGTGCTTTCCTTCGGAGTGCCTAAGTGCTCAAGCGCTCTGTCGTAAATAACAGATGTATCTTTACCTGCGCCAACACTTGTGCAGGTGAATATTTCTGAAAAATATTCGCGTATGCCGTTTCTTTCGAGTGCTTTTTCAACCATATATTTATCTGTTGCAGTAGCTACACACATTTTAACGTTTTTTGATTTAAGGTATTCCAAAAACTCACGTACACCGTCTTTTAAGCCTACTTCTTTAAAATAGAAGTCCTCAATAAGAGCATTGATGCTTTTAACAATATCCATTACGGTTTTATCGGGTGCGTAGTTTTTTATGTAAAATTCTGCCGCCTGAACAAGGCTCATTTTTACAAATTGCTCCGAAGCACCCGGCGGGGGAGTTACACCCTCATTTTTAAGGAATTTAAGTCCGATTTCCGTCCAGATGTACATTGAGTCAAGAAGTGTGCCATCAAGGTCAAATATTGCGCCCGTCATAGTGGCAAGAGTTTTGTTTTCCATATTATCCTCCGATTTTAAAAGTGCCGTGTTTTCCGTTCCAGATTACACAAAGTGTGCCTTTTTTTACAGAAATCTTGGCGTATTTACCGATGAATTCATTGCTGACACCTAAGGGGAAAGTGCTTGTTAATTCGGCGTCTTCTAATTCATAAAGCAAATTTGAAGCACTTACACCGACAGCATTTTCAGATAATGAAAATATCGATATAATACCTTTGTTTTCTTTGGTGAAATTTATTGACGTTTCTTTAATTACAGTCAGGTAAGTTTCTTTATCAATGAATAAGCAGTTTGCGTTTTTTTCGGAAACGTAAGAGGCGGTCTGAATGCTTGCGACTGTGTGGTCAAGCCTGCCACCGAGGCAACCGTATATTAAAAAATTGTCGTAACCCTTACTCATTGCAACGTCTATTGCAAGAATTGTGTCGGTTTCGTCCTTTTGTACGGGGTGTTTAATCACGTTATCACCAACGGGGGTATATTCAAGTGAATCAAAATCACCCACAATTAAATCAGGATTAATATTAAACCTTTCTAATGTTTTAAGACCACCATCTGCCGCAATAATTAAATCGTCGGTACAGGGCATTATTGGTAGAACGTCTGTGGGCATTGAACCAAATATAAAACAAGTTTTCATTAAATCACCATAGTATAAAACCGCTGTTTAAAACAGCGGTTAATTTTACTGATTAAAAGATACCGTAGGTTATAAGGGACATAATAAGCCCTGCAATAAATACACCTAAAGCGATAATGGGCAAGCATTTTTTCATTCTTAAATCCATTAAGGCGGCTATAAGTGCACCTGTCCAACCACCGGTACCGGGAAGGGGAATGGCAATAAAAATAAGTAAGCCCCATTCCTTATATTTTTCAATTGTGCCTTTTTTCTTGTCTGCTCTCGCTTCAAGCTTGTCAACAATTTTGCCTAAAAACTTAACCTTACGCATAAGTTTAAAGATTTTACGGATAAACAGAAGGATAAAGGGTATGGGAATCATATTACCCAAAAAGCAGATTAAGAAGGCTTGAATAAAATCAATTTCAAGAATACGTGCAGCAATCATACCACCACGTAACTCGAGCACGGGAAAAAGCGAAATTATAAAGGGGATAAGCTGGGTGGGAATGTTGTAGCTTTCTAAAAACTCAACGAAGGCAGTTACAATATTTTCAACCATTGTTTACCTCACTGATATAATTATTTTCTATCAAAAAGTCTCGTGTATCTTTTAAAATTGCCTTATCGTTTTCAAACTTAAGGTAGTTATAGGCACTTTCAAAGGGTAACCAGATGTAATCTTCAATTTCCTCAGGTTGGATTCTGGTTTGCTCATCCTTAGTGGTAGCCGCAAAAATCTGAACGGTTTTTTGTATCCTGTTCTGAATAGTGTATTGGGATTTGCTTACAAAACCGGGGAATATTTTAATTCTGATACCTGCTTCCTCGCGAACCTCGCGAATTGCAGTTTCTTCCAATGTTTCACCGTCTTCAACGTGACCCTTAGGGAAACTCCAGTTTGAACTGCGACGATTTTTGATGAGTAAGTATCTTATTGTGCCGCCTATGTTTCTGTAAACCACTGCACCGCATGAACGCTCGTAGTAGCAATCAAGCACAAAGGGTCTGTTTGCTGTGTAGAAGCTGACAAGCTTCTTGATTTCCCATTCAATTAATCTTTTTGATTTTGGGGCAGCAACAAGCTTTTGTTCGCCGTTGTCTTTGAATTTAAGTATACCTATAACTCGTCCGTCAAAATGCTTTACAGGATTATCAATCCCAAGAATAAGTACACCACTTATAGATGTTGTGGGGCGGAATTTACCGATAGGTGTGCCGTGATTGAGTTTGTAAACACCACCGTCAGGTAAGGGGGTACCAACCGCTTCGGTAACCGCAACCCGAATTAATTTACCTAACATTAAAGTTAACCTCGCAAAAAACGTAAAAATCTATTTTTGATTATAAAACTTTTTTTGACTACTTGCAATATACAAACTTGTTATAATTAAGGGAAGATTTTTGTTGTTTTCATTCAAAATTGCATAAATTTGGAAGTTTTTTAATAATAACGTAGTTTTATTGACTTTTTTTATAATAGTTGTTATCATAAAAACATAAATTAAAGGGGTGATAATTACGAAAAGATTAATATCTGTTTTTATTGTGTTTTTGTTGATGTTTTCTTTTGTTGTTGAGTGCTATGCCTCAGCTAAACCTGTAATTGTCACCGAGTATTTTGAGGAATATTGTGACGAGTATTGCGGTGATGTTGCTTCGGATTCAGTTTCAGAAAATATGCAGGATTATTTTTATCCTTACAGTATTGGCGGTAATGTTTATTCCTCATATTCTTTATTGAGCGACCTGGAAAAGGTTTATTATGATAAAATTGTGTCTTTAGACGTTGGTGTTTTAAGTTTCACTATTAATTATTCACCGACACTTAGTAAGAAACAATTTGAGTCTATTGATTTCACTAAGATTATGTATGCCGTCTGCTTGGATCATCCCGAAATTTTTTATTACAACGGGTATGGTTATAGTAAATCTTATTATCCATCAACCGGGGCTGTTATTAGTATAACTTATAACATTGGCATAAAAAAGCATGGTCAGAATAACGCGGAGATTTATAATGCTTCTAACATTCCCACCTATTATGATGCGATGATGGATGTCATAGATAATGCAAATTTTAATACAACCACGCGTTATGATTTTGTTAAATCAGTTCACGATTATCTTTGCAATAATGCCTCTTATATCAATGATTACGCAAGTTGTCATGATGCATACGGTACACTTGTTAATGGTGTTGCGGTTTGTCAGGGGTATTCAGAAGCATTCAAGATTTTTTGTGATAAATATAAGATACCTTGTGTCTGCATAACCGGTACTGCTAATGGTGGTGCTCACATGTGGAACGCTGTTCAGATGGACGACGGTAAATGGTATCTTCTTGACATTACTTGGGATGACCAGGATGACGATGGTATTTTTAACGACTTCTTTTTGATTGGTTTAGAAACTAAAGATACGTATTTTACAGGCAACGCTTTTAAAGTTTCTCATGTTTCGGATGGTTCGCCCTATTTACCGCCGTTACCTTACTCTGATACGGCATTTAATAGTGCTGATAAATACAGTAATTTTGCCGCAACGTATAATGCTAAAGGGGATTTTGTTAATAAAAAGATTATTCTATCCTTCTTTGATACAACGGATAATAACATATACTTCCACGGTATGTACGTACCGGTGCCGAGCTACTACACAACCGCCACATTTACCCTTACCTCCGGTAACAATAACACAACGGAAAGTTGTCGAATGGTATTGATTGGTGACTGTGATGGTGATGGCTATGCCAATGTGACGGATTATTCGTTAACGGTCAACAAAGCTCTGTCGGGCGAGACTGTCGAAGATGATTACGATGAAGCGAGTGACGCTAATTTTGATGGCGTTATTGATGCACTTGACGTTGCAATTTTAGAAAGAGCGATTGTGGGCTCTAACACGCAAATAATTGTTGAATAATTAAAAAATTAAGGAGTTACCCAATCGGGTAACTCCTTGTTTTATACTTAAAGATTTTTAATTGTGTTAATGACCTCGGCGGCTTTGCCACAGGTTAAAGGACCTTCAGGGCATTTTGAAACGTAGCAGCTGGGACCGTAGAAATTGAACACGGTTTTATCTGCCGCACGAAGCTTTTTGAGCATATCAATTGCAAAATCTCTGATTTCCCATTGAGCACGATTGCATGAGCGTAATTTCATAAATAATAGAAGCTCACGTCCATTGATGGTTGTTACAATATCAACTGTATTACCACTTAACTGTAAGTATGCAAGTAACTCCTCCGCAATACCGTTAGCCTTTAATTCCTCGTACAAATCTGCGGTTTTGGTGAATGCTTCGCAATATCTTGCCTTAAGCTCGGGCTTCTGAGCAATTGTTTCGGGAAGAATGTGTCTTTTTCTATCTGTTAAAGTAAGAGAGGGGATGCCGATTGACTGAATTCTGTGTCTTGCAAAATGTGTAAGACAAGAAAGAGAAACATTATTGATGCGGAAAGTGAATGTCGCTGCTTCAAGAGGACGCTGTCTTTTTGAGTTAATTACTGTTTTAATAATTGAAGCACATTCGTTTTCGTCATCAGTAATTTTTTCAATCTGTGCAGTGGGAAGGTTGCAGGACTCAATAAGTGCGGCTCTTGCAATAACCTTTGAAGCATTGGGTGTGTAGCTGAGGAGCTCGACGGGTGCTTCTTCTTTTATTAAATCAAGGTCGGGCTTGTAGTTGAATTTGGGAATGTCCTGCACAGTGGGGCGACGATTCTCAAAATCGGTAAAGATACCGGGGGTGAGCCTTCTTGCTTGTTCAAGCAAGGATTCGCCGAGTGTTTTTAGTTCAGCAAATTCGGAGCCTCTGCCGTAAATCATAGCATAAAGCATATTTATCATTTCACGTGCATTAAGTGTGCAGTAGAAGTTGCTGTAAAGTGAGTAGGGCAAAAGGAAACGTGCGTCCTCCTTAGGAACACCTGCTTCAATAAATGCTTCGTACTCCTTGTAAAGGTAGTCCATATGAGCCATATATTTATCGTGAACTGACTTTGAAGTAAAGTGGGGTACGTAGTAACCTAATTTAGCGAAATCAACGTAACGTCTTGACTTAACGGTGAAGGAGGCAAGGCGGAATTCTATTATAAACTGCTCAACAAGTACCGAAACGTTTTGGAAGGCAAGATTGAAAACTGTGTGCTCAACGGTAGAGTTGTGGCCCGAACGAGTAACCTTTGAAATGAGGTTGGCGTTTTTTTGCGCATCCTTTGATAATTCAAGTATTTCAAGGGCGGTACCGGGTTGGGTTGAGATTCTGCCCGAAGCCGCAGGGATTTTCTCACCTGTGTCGGTAAGACCGATAATAATTGCTTTTGAATTTGTGTTGAATTCCGTTGTCATAACATTTCCTCCGTAAGTAAAGTGTATATAACCTGCTACATTTTAACACACTTTATTTTTAAATTCAAGAACTACTTACATATAGTTCCAAATTATGTCAATTTTTAACCAAATATTTAATTATAATTTTACAATATATGCATCATTTCATCTTGAAAAGAAAGGCGTATTGTGGTATGATAAATCAAATAGTGGGTGAATATTGTCTTTTGCCCGATTAACCTAAGGAGGAACATATTATGGCAATAATAAAAAAGGAAGCTTATTTTAATTCGTCAACCGGCGTGGATAAGATTCGTACACTTATTTGGTACGATGATTCTGTAGAACTCAAAGCAGTTTTTCAGATTGCGCACGGTGTTTGTGAGCATATTGCAAGATACGACGATTTTGCCGTGTTTCTTGCTAAGAACGGTTACGTGGTATGCGGTAACGACCATATTGGACACGGTAAATCCGTTGCCTGTGAAGCTGATTTAGGCTTTACCGCCGAAAGGGAGGGCTATCGCCGTTTTGTTGACGATATGCATATTCTTTACAACATAATGCACAGAAGATATCCCGACTTACCCTATTATCTCTTTGGTCACAGCATGGGTTCCCTTTGTGCAAGAGTATATGCGAGTACCTTTGGTACGGAACTTGCGGGACTCATTCTTTGCGGTACTGCACAGGTTCCGTCAGGTCTTGGTATGTTTGTTGATACTCTTGAAAAGGCAGTTGAAAAATTCGGACCCAGAACTGTTAATCACACCCTTGCTTCAATGCTTAATAAGGTTTCATCACTTCGTATATCCGACAAACAGACTGACCTTGATTGGCTCAGTGTTAACAAACAAAACGTTGAGAACTACATAAAAGACCCTCTTTGCGGTCAGGAGCTTTCTCTTGCGGGTATCAGAGACCTTGCTACCATCGGTATTTTAGCATGTGACAAAATGTGGCCCGCTACAATACCCGTTGATTTACCCATTCTTATTATTGCGGGTGCTCTTGACCCCGTTGGCTTTAACGGTAAGGGTCCCATTGATTGTGCCGATTCACTCGTTGATGCAGGTCACGAGCCCACAGTTTTAATTTATCCCTGTTGCCGTCACGAGATTTTGAATGAGGACTCAAAGGAACAGGTTTATAACGATATTTTAGGATTTATCCAAGCTTAAGGAGTTAATTTTGCAAAAGAATTATTTTGTTAGTGATACCGAATTACAAATACAAAAAGAGTATTCTGAAAAGGTCAATAGTGTGTTAAGTGCAAGGTTCCCGACACAACCGCCCAAGGCGTTTATTCACACCTATGGGTGTCAAGGTAACGTAGCCGATAGTGAACATATCAAGGGTATGCTTGTAGAAATGGGTTACGTTCTTTGCGATGATGAAGCCGAGGCAGATTTCATTCTTTTTAACACTTGTGCTATTCGTGAGCATGCAGAGGACCGAGTTTTCGGTAACGTTGGTGCCTTAAAGAAATATAAAAAGGACAAGCCCCACCTAATCATTGCTCTTTGCGGTTGTATGATGCAACAGGAACACGTTGCCGAGAAAATAAAAAAGAGTTACCCATTTGTTAACCTCGTTTTCGGTACACACGTTACCCACAAATTACCCGAGCTTGTTTCAAAGGTTCTCTGTACAGGCAAAAGGGTTTTCTGCACTGACGAAAGCGACGGTGTAATAGCAGAAGGCTTACCCACAGTACGTGACAGTGGCGAAAATGCATGGATTTCCATTATGTATGGCTGCAACAATTTCTGCTCGTATTGTATCGTTCCCCACGTCAGGGGAAGGGAGCGTAGTCGCCGACCCGAGGTTATTATCAGTGAAGCAAAAGAGCTTATTGCCGAAGGCTACAAGATGATAACACTCTTAGGTCAGAACGTTAACTCTTACGGTAAAAATTGCGATTTCGATATGAATTTTGCTCAGTTGATTCGTGAGATTGATTCCATCGAGGGCGACTTTAAATTCGATTTTATGACCTCGCACCCAAGGGACTGTAGCTTTGAACTCATTGACACTTTAGCCGAGAGTAAGCATTTCTGCGGTCATCTTCATTTACCTGTGCAGTCAGGTAATAACCGCATTTTAAAAGAGATGAATCGTCATTATACACGTGAGCATTACCTTGAGCTTATTAAATACGCTAAGGAAAAAATATCGGGAGTTAATTTAACAACCGACATAATCGTAGGCTTCCCCGGTGAAACCTATGACGAGTTTCTTGACACTCTTTCGTTAGTTAAAGAGGTTGAGTACGGCTCAATGTTCACCTTTATTTATTCACCAAGAAAAGGGACCCCTGCCGCAACAATGCCGGACCCCTTCACCAAGAAGGAAAAAACACAATGGTTCCTCGAGCTTCTTAAGGTACAGGAAGAAATCGAGAAACGTGCAAATCAATAAACAATGTTTCATTGTTGAAATTTTTTATATACAAGGAGTACACAAAAATGACAGTAATTGAATTTACAAGACAGCTTGGCGCTGCAATTCAGGAAGACGCTCGTTACAAAGAGTACGAGGCAGCAAGAAAAGCAAACGAACAGGACGATGCACTTAACAACCTTATCGGTAGCATCAACCTTATTCAGCTTAACTATCAGAACGAAGCTGCTAAGGGCGAAGAAGCAGACGCTGCTAAAATGGAAGCATTTGCAAAAGAATTCGAAGAAAAATACCGTGAAATTATGCTTAACGGCAATATGGTTAAATTCGAAGCTGCTAAAAATGCAGTTGACGAAATGATGAACGAAATTATGGGCATTCTTGCTTGTTGTGTAGACGGTCAGGACCCTGCTACATGCTCACCCGAACAGGAGCATCACTGCAGCGGTAGCTGTGATAGTTGCGGCGGTTGCCACTAATCTAAAAATTTTAAGTTGCTGAGGTAAAAAATGGCTAAGCTCTCTCCTATGATGGAACAATATTTTCAAATAAAACAGAATTACCCGGAAACCCTTTTGTTTTTCCGTTTGGGCGATTTTTATGAGATGTTCTTTGAAGACGCAAAAATTGCGTCCAAAGAGCTTGAACTTGTGCTCACAGGGAGAGATTGCGGTCAGGAGGAACGTGCACCTATGTGCGGCGTTCCTTTCCACAGCGCTGATTCTTACATTGCAAAGCTCGTTTCCCGTGGCTACAAGGTTGCAATCTGCGAACAGGTTGAAGACCCTGCAACCGCCAAGGGAATCGTAAAGCGTGACGTTGTAAGAATTGTAACACCAGGTACTGTAATTGAAAGCAATATGCTTGATGAAAGCAAAAACAATTATCTTGCATCTGTTTTTGTTACTGATAAGCACTGTGGTCTTGCATTTGTTGACGTATCAACAGGTGAGGTTCACCTTGATAGTGCAAGCGACAACGCATCACAGTATATTGTCAACAGACTTGGGTGTTACTCACCAAGTGAGGTTATTCTTAATAAATATGCCGCTTCAATAAAATCGGTTTCAGATTTTATTAAAAACAGACTTTCAGTTGATTATCAGATTGTAAGCGAAAAGGATTATGATTTTGATGTTTTAAAATCAAGTGTCCTTTCACACATTTCAAATGACGAGGGACAGTTTGATAAATTCCAGAATAATCCCGCTCTTTTGTACGCTTTCGGTATTGCGGTTGAGTACCTTAAAAGCGTACAGAAAACAGAACTTGAAAATATCAACGACGTTGATTTTTATAATGAAGACAGCTATCTTTCTTTGGATTTATCCGCAAGGCGTAACCTTGAACTTACAGAAACTCAGATTCGTCGTGAAAAGAGAGGCAGTCTTCTTTGGGTTCTCGACCATACTAAAACCGCAATGGGCAAGCGTCTTATGCGTACTTGGGTTGAGCAACCTCTTATTAGCTATTCATCCATTGTTTTAAGGCAGAATGCCGTTGAAGAGCTTTCTTCAGACACTATTTTGCTTGATTCTTTAATGGGTTATCTTTCAGATATTTTTGACCTTGAAAGAATTATGACCCGTGTTGTTTACGGTAGCGCTAATGCCAAGGAACTCAAAACCTTAAGTCAGACAATTGACCAGTTAGCGAATATAAAATCTGCTATTACGGACGTTAAATCTAAAATGCTTGTGTCTGTATTTGACGATATTGACCTCCTTGAGGACGTTAATAAGCTTATTACAGATGCTATTTGCGATAACCCGCCTCTTTCGGTTCGCGAGGGTGGTATGATTCGTGACGGCTATAATGCGGAGCTTGATACACTTCGTGATATTGTTAATAACGGTAAGGATTATCTTGCTGCCGTTGAACAAGCCGAGCAAGAAAAAACAGGTATCAAAAAGCTTAAAATCGGGTACAACAGAGTTTTCGGCTACTACATTGAGGTCACAAACTCTTTTAA
Source organism: Clostridia bacterium (assembly GCA_017550105.1). Lineage (GTDB taxonomy): Bacteria > Bacillota > Clostridia > Oscillospirales > Acutalibacteraceae > DTU089. The sequence continues at coordinate 47,663 of JAFYLQ010000054.1, forward strand.
AGACCTTGTGCCTGACCATTACATAAGAAAACAAACGCTTACTAATTGCGAAAGATATATTACTCAGGAATTAAAGGAGCTTGAATCAAAGGTTCTTGGTGCTCAGGAACGAATTGTTCGTATTGAGTACGAATTGTTTGCTGCTATCCGCTCACAGATTGCAGATCAGCTTGAGCGTGTAAGAACAACTGCAAGAGCAGTTGCAAGGCTCGATGCCCTTTGTTCGTTAGCATATACGGCAGTTAACAATAACTACGTAAGACCCGATATTGACACCTCCGATGAAATCATCATCGAGAACGGTCGTCATCCCGTGGTTGAACTTATGCTTAGCGGTGCACCCTTTGTTCCTAATGACACTCATCTTGATTGTCGTGACAACAGAACGGCAATTATAACAGGTCCCAATATGGCGGGTAAATCAACCTATATGCGTCAGGTTGCTATAATAACCCTTATGGCACAGATAGGTAGCTTTGTTCCCGCATCCTATGCCAAAATCGGTATTGTTGATAAGATTTTTACAAGAGTCGGTGCATCCGACGACTTAGCCGCAGGTCAATCAACCTTTATGCTTGAAATGACCGAGGTTGCAGATATTCTTAATAACGCTACCTCAAAAAGTCTTATCGTATTTGACGAAATCGGCAGAGGTACCTCCACATACGACGGTATGAGTATCGCAAGAGCGGTTCTTGAATATACCGCCGATAAAAAGAAGATTGGCGCTAAAACGTTATTTGCAACACACTATCACGAGCTTACTGAGCTTGAAAGTAAAATTGACGGTGTTAAAAACTATAATACCTCCGTTAAAAAACGCGGTGACGATATTACGTTCCTCAGACGAATTGTCAAAGGTCCTGCTGACGGAAGCTACGGTGTTGAGGTTGCAAAGCTTGCAGGTGTACCTAAGGTTGTAGTAGAAAACGCCAAGAAAATTCTTGCTACCTTAGAAGCGCAGGTTCCCGTGAACGCTTCTCAGACAGTTTCTACACCGTCCGTTGTTGATGATGACGAATTGCAGTTATCTTTTACCTCAAGTGGTAAAGACACGTTAATCGAAAAGCTTAAAAACATTGACGTTAACACCTTAACACCTATTGAAGCGATGACAACCTTATTCGAGCTTCAGAAGGATGCTAAAACACTTTAAAAATGATTTGAAGGGAGGGAACTATATGCCTCGTATAAACGTTTTACCAAAGAATATTGCTGACCTTATTGCGGCGGGCGAGGTTGTTGAGCGTCCCTCCTCGGTTATTAAAGAGTTTGTTGAAAACTCAATAGATGCCGGTTCAACCAAGATTGTGGTTGAAATTCAGAATGGCGGCAAAACATATATAAGAGTTACTGATAATGGTTGCGGTATTGAACGTGAGGACGTTCCCAAGGCATTTATCAGTCATGCCACAAGTAAAATCAATTCCGTATCGGACCTTGATGCTATTTCAACACTCGGCTTCAGAGGTGAGGCGCTTGCATCAGTTTGTGCAGTTTCAAAGGTTGAAATTATGACAACCGCAAAAGGCTCAGATGTTGGCACAAGATATGTAATTGAAGGCGGAGAAGAGAAATTTATTGACGATGCAGGTTCACCCGTGGGCACAACCATTATTGTCAGAGATTTGTTTTATAACATTCCCGCACGATTGAAATTCTTGAAAAAAGACGTTCAGGAGGGTAACTACATAGCCTCCGTTCTTGAACGAATTGCACTTTCCAATCCTCACATTGCTTTTAAATTTATCCGTGATGGTAAGCTTGCTTTTCAGACCCCCGGTGATGATAATCTGAAATCCGCAGTTTATGCAGTTTTTGGTAAGGAATTTACCTCCCAATTGTTGCCCGTGAACGGTGAACATTCGGGTATCAGGGTTCACGGCTTTATAACCAAGCCCATAGCGGGTAGGGGTAATCGCTCAATGCAGACCTTCTTTGTTAATAAACGTTACGTTAAAAGCGTTATTTTCCTCACCGCATTAGAGAATGCATATAAGAATTCAATTATGGTCGGTAAATACCCCGGTTGCGTTCTTTTTGTTGATATGCCCTTTGAGACAGTCGACGTTAACGTGCATCCCGCCAAAACCGAGGTTCGTTTTTACGACGAAAAACGTGTTTTTGAAGCAGTATATAATACTGTTCTCGGCACACTTAATGCTGATTTCTCAAGACCTCAGGCAACGTTTAATGAGGCAAAGGTATACGTAGAGCCCGCACAAAAGGGCGAACAGCTTAAGCTTTCAGAGGTTACACCCGTGGTGTCTAAGCCCGAGCGTAGTTTTATCATTAAGGAATTCGGTGCTCCTGTAACAGGTCGTGAGGATAAAGTAAGTGCTCCCGAAAAGTCCGAACCAAAGCAATTTGACTTCTTAAAGGAGCAGTATTACAAGCCTCAGATTAAAATTATTGAGCCTGAAACTAACTCCGATACCGAAAAGTCTGTTGAAGAAACGGTTAAAGTAATTATTGAAAAAGAGCCCGAGCCTCCCAAGAAAGCTGAACCCGTTATTGAGGTTATTGAACCTGAAACAACAGAGGAGATTACACCTAACGAACCTGAAGTACCCGAATTCAAATACATAGGCGAAGCGTTTAATACCTACCTTATGGCAGAGCTTGAGGGTAAGCTTGTTATTATTGATAAGCACGCCGCCCACGAGCGAATTTTATTTGAAAAATTCAGAGCGCAGGCGAAGGGCGAGTCACAGATGATGCTTATGCCTGTCTCGGTTTCACTTACTGCGGATGAGTATACTGCAGTGTTGGATAACCTTGAATTACTTGAAAAGGCAGGGTATGAGGTCTCTGACTTCGGTGACAGATGTGTAAAAATAAGTGCATGTCCGCCTGAATTGGTTAACGAGAATATCGGCGAAATTTTAACAGAAATTGCAGGCTATCTTGCAAAGAACATAAAATCCCTGATGCCTGATAAGCTTGATTGGATATACCATTCAATGGCTTGTCGTGCGGCAGTTAAGGCGGGTAATTTCACCTCGGCTTATGAAGCAGAAAAATTTGTAGGTGTGTTACTTGCCAACGAAAATATACGTTTTTGTCCTCACGGCAGACCCGTTATGGTTGAAATGACAAAACGGGAGTTAGAAAAGCAATTCGGTAGAATTGTTTAAGTATAAATTTAAGGAGTAAATCATTGAAACGCAAAGCAGTTGTTGTAGTTGGTCCCACCGCTTCGGGTAAAACATCCCTTGGTATTAATATCTGCAAGTACTTTAACGGTGAGGTTATTTCTGCCGATTCAATGCAGATTTATAAAGGTCTTCAGATTTCAACTGCAAAGCCCGATGAAGCTGAAATGGATGGTATTAAGCATCATCTTATCGACTTTCTTCCGGTTACCGAAAAGTACAGCGTTTCTGATTATTGTAAGGACGCCGCCAAGGCTTTTGATGAAATCACAGCAAAGGGTAAGCTTCCTGTGATTGTTGGGGGAACGGGTCTTTACGTGGATTCCTTTTTAACAAATACCGAGTTTATTGACGAAGCCTCCTCTGAGGAGGTCAGAAATAAATTATTTGATGAATTAAAAGAAAAGGGTGCGGAATATATGCACCAAAAGCTCTGCAAGGTTGACCCCGAGGCAGGTGCTAAAATTCATCAGAACAATACCGTAAGAGTTATAAGAGCCCTTGAGGTTTTTGAAACAACGGGCAAAACGATTACTCAGCAAACTCTTGATTCACATAAAAATGAGTCCGATATTGAAGCTTTGTATATCGGTATTTCTTACGAGGAGCGAGAAAAATTATATGAACGAATTAATCTTAGGGTGGATTTGATGCTTGAAAGAGGTCTTGTTGATGAGGCTCGTGACTTTTTTACAGGCAATCCCTCAAAAACATCTGTTAACTCAATCGGATGCAAGGAACTCAAGCCATATCTTGATAACGAAAAAACGCTTGAAGAATGTGTTGAACAACTTAAGCGCAGTACAAGACGGTATGCAAAACGACAACTGACATGGTTTAGAAAAAATCAGGAAATACATTGGTTTTATCCCGACGTTAACGACGGCGATATTTTACCGCAGGTGTATGCTTTAATAAATGAATTTTTAGAAGGTGAAGCGACTTGAATAAAAACAATTTAAAATTCAAATTAATTGCCGTTGCAGTCGCTTTATGTGTAATAGGGTCATACGTTATTTATCAGGCAGTGCTTTTTTCCAAAGCAGAAATGGAAACCCAGTTCGCTTTAAACGAAACAGTCTACAAAACTATTGACACCACGGCATTTGTTGTTCGCGATGAGAAATTTATAACCAATGACGTCAAAGGCACCACCGTATCTTTTGCCGAAAACGGCGAAAGGGTCGCAAGGGGTGACACGGTTTCTATGGTTTTCGCATCATCTGAGGATGCAGTTTCATATCTTAAAATCAGCGAAATCGAAAAATCTATTAAACATTATGAGGAATTATCGGGACAAGCTAATCTTCAAACTCTCAACATCAATACTTTAAATCAAAAAATTGATAGTGAGCTTGTTGATTATCTTGAAAGTCGTGATAATTACGATTATAAAAGCGCCATAGAATATGCTAATATTTATCGCGACTCGTTAACGGGCAAACAAATCGCTACAGGTGAAGAACTTGATTTTACCGAAGAACTTGCAAACCTGAAAAATGAATTAGCACAACTTCAGGCTGTTAAATATACTTACACCGAAATTAAAAGCAATACCCCCGGTTATTTTATAAGTGGGGCGGACGGTTACGAGAAAACCTTGGATTTTGCTAAGATTGACGAGCTTACACCCGAAAAGGTTGAAAAAGCACTCAAATCCAATCCTACCGCAGTTTCTGAAGATATCGTAGGTCGTGTTGTCGAATCCTTCAAATGGTATATTGTTTGTTCGGTTGATACTGACGATACGGTAAATCTTTCTTATAATAAACAGATTTACGTTAACCTACCGTATCACGGAATTGAAAAATTACCCGTAACATTACACAAAATCGGTGACAGAACAGGCGAAAAAACGCTTTTGATTTTATCCTGTGACCTTATGAACGAGAATCTTGCCGATTTACGTTTAGAGGACGTTCAGATTATTACCGAGGAATATGAGGGCTACAAAATACCCAATTCCGCCATTCGTACCGTTGATGGTGTTAAGGGTGTTTACGTTGTCAGGGGTAATTTATTAGGTTTCAGAAAAATCCATATTGTTTATTCAACGGATAGTTATACGTTAGTTGATAATCCTGATGGCGATTCAGGTTATATAAAGCTTTATGATAAGGTTGTTACGAAGGGAGTTGAACTGTATGACAACAAGCTTGTGTGATGATAGATTTATTTCAATTTCGGAAAACCTTAAAAAAATCCGTGATGATATCAGTGAAGCTGCCATTAAATCAGGTCGAAAGCCCGAGGATGTAAAACTGATGGCGGTTACAAAAACCGTAGACGTTAAATATATAAATTATGCCATAACACAATGCGGTATTGATTTAATCGGTGAAAACAAGGTTCAGGAATTTCTTTCCAAAAAAGATGATTTAAAGCTTGAGGGAATCGAAAAGCATCTGATAGGTCATCTTCAGACTAACAAGGTCAAAAAGATTGTTCCTTTTGTTGATATGATACAGTCGGTGGATAGTTTTAAACTTGCCAAGGCTATTTCGGATGAGGCCTCAAAGCTCGGCAAAACAATTAACGTTTTACTCGAAATTAATATAGGTGATGAAGAAAGTAAGACGGGCTTTGATAAAGCCGCTTTTACTGAATCACTTTATGAAATTTCAGAGCTACCGTCCATTAAGGTTAAAGGTCTTATGACCATACCGCCTGTATGTGATACACCCTCTGAAGCAGAAAAATATTTTTCTGTAATGAGTGATTTCTATAACGAAATTAAAGAGGGGAATTACCCCAACTTTGATTTTAATATTCTCTCTATGGGAATGTCCGGCGATTATAAAGAGGCTATAATCCACGGTTCAAATCTGGTAAGAATTGGGTCATCTATTTTTGGTGCCCGTATTTATAAATAATTGGAGGTTTTAAAATGGCATTTACAGATTTATTTAAGAAGTTAATTAACGCTTCAGACGAAGAATATGATGAGGCAACAGAAGAAAACACAGCAGAGGGCTTTGAAAGCACTTCTTTTTCTTCAGTACGTG
>JAFYLQ010000055.1 GCA_017550105.1 Clostridia bacterium
GAACTTCACATTGTCGAAATATCCTTCAAAACCTTTTGCGCAATAGGGCTGGAACTGAGCCTTACTCTTGTTCGATTCTGACTTTGCATTTCCGAGGAATGTGTAGGGTTCGTCAACATCTCTTCTCTTGCGGTAAATATCCATTGTTGAGTTTGCCACATCAAATTCACCTGCTGAATTGAAGTTCACCTTCATATCCCAAACGTATGTATACCACACATCAATTTCTTCAACCGACTTTGAAAGCTCCTCATCACAAATATGCATAATGTATTTTATTAATTTTTTCTTGTTTTTATTTTCCATAATACACCTTAAACAATATAGCACAAGTAAACTTTACTATTACACGATAGTAAAATCAATACTATTTTTTGATAGTACATATACTTACTATATGAGGTGATTATATGTACTATCCCAGATTGAAGGATTTAAGAGAGGATAAAGATCTTGTTCAAAAAGAAGTTGCCGCCTTTCTTAAAATTGACCAACGTGTTTACAGTACGTACGAGACAGGAAAAAGAGAAATACCAACCAAATTCGTTGTTGCTTTAGCGGATTTTTACGGTACATCAACCGATTACATTCTCGGCAGAACCAACGAAACGAAGCCTTACAAGAAATAATCTCTCTCCTGCCCTGTTTTTTTATAATATAATATACCCACACCAACGATTGTTGGTATATAGATTATTTTAATTACCTATACTTGTTTTGTCAAGAACAATTGTAGGTGATAAATATGAAAAAAATACTATCTGAACGCTTAAAGGAATGCAGAAAAGAAAAAGGCTATACCCAGGGACAGGTTGCAATATATTGCGACATAACAGAAAAAGCCTACCAAAACTATGAACTTATGACAAGAGAACCCAAGATAGAGATACTTATAAAGATAGCCGACCTCTTTGATGTTTCGATAGACTATCTTGTCGGAAGGATAGAATCAAAAAACAGCAACAGATAAAACAGAAACAACCGACACAGCTTGAACAAATCAACTGTGTCGGTTGTTGTAATTTATTGCTTTTTTCTTTTAAACAACTCTTCCACAGGCAACTGTGCAAGGATTATTGCTGAGAATACGAGGGCACAGCCTAAAATCTCGTTAGATGTCAGTCTTTCGCCGAATACGGCACCCGTTAAGGCGGCAAATACAGATTCAAGGCTCATAATAAGACTTGCAACCGTGGGATTGAGGTTTTTCTGTGCCACAACCTGCAAGGTAAAGGCAACACCCGAGGACAGTACGCCTGCATAGAAAATCGAGAACCAAGCGTCCTTTATTGCCATAAGGTCGGGCTTTTCAAAAATGAACATACCCACAGTTGAAATTATTGCCGCAACACCGAACTGAATAAGGGAAAGCCTTACACCGTCAAGGGTTTTAACAAAGTGGTCAACAATCATAATCTGTATTGCGAAAAGCAGGGCGCAAATTATGAGGAACAGGTCACCTAAGCCGATGCTTCCCGACTCGGTAACACACAAAAAGTACATTCCCACGGTGGCAATTGCAATGCAAAACCACAGAATGGGCTTTACCTTTTTTCTGAAAATAAGCCCTATAAGGGGCACCATCAAAATATAAAGAGTTGTAAGGAACCCTGCCCTGCTGACGGTAGAATTCTGTTCAGAAAACACCATACCGTACTGTTGCATAAGGGATGCAATACATACGGAGGCACCGCAAAGGACACCGCCAATGAAAAGCCTTTTTGAAAAGAAGCTTTTGTTTTCGCCGTGGTCGCCGTCACCATATTTTTTCTTATTATTTTTATATATAAAAAATGAAACGGGCGTCAGAACGGCAACCGCAAGATATGACCTTAAGGCAAGAAAGGTAAAATTACCAATCTGCGAAAGGCCTTCCTTTTGAGCAAGAAAGGTTGAGCCCCATATAAATGCCGCCAAAACAAGAAGCAACGAAGCCACAAAGGATTTTGATTTTTTATTACTCTTTATCATAATAACCTCGAAAATAAAAATAACAATCGATATATTATCACAACTTATTTATATTATCAACAAAAAACTGCCGAAAAAATCGGCAGTTAAATTGATTTATTTAAGATAATGCTTTACGCACCATTGCTGCCCTCAGCTTATCCCTCTCTATTCTGTCAAGAGGTCTGTCAACAGAAAGTGAAATGGTTGCAGGCTGCATATGAATCATAAGTGCTTCAATCTGAGCACAATCCATATTAATTACTCCCTTTACCGCACCAAGTCTTACAAGGGATATAAGCTCCATAAACTCGTTTGTGTCAATAAGCCTTGCATACTTCAGAACGCCGTATGCTCTGTAAATTCTGTCTTCAGTAACGGGAGCCTTAAAGAGCTCCTCACGGGCGGCTCTTTCCTGAGCAGCTATCTGTAAGGCAATGGATTTAAGGTTTTCAATAGCCGCCTTTTCGGAAATACCGAGGGTTATGGTGTTACTAAGACGGAACATATCACCCTTTGCGGCGGCACCCTCACCATAGGAGCCCCTGAGTGAAAGCCCAAGCTTTGAAACCGTTGTAATAAGCTTTGCTATCTGCGAGGTTGACACAAGACCCGGAAGGTGAAGAACCACCGATGCCTTCATACCCGTACCCAAAGCCGTGGGGTCCTGAGTAAGGTAGCCAAGCTTGTCATCAAAGGCAAAATCAAGCTTACCCGAAAGCTCCCTTTCAATCTGACTTGCGGTTCTGTAGGCATCATCAAGGGCAAAACCCGCATACATAACCTGCAAACGAATATGGTCCTCCTCATTGAGCATAATGCTCACAGCTTCATCCTCGGTTAAAAGCAGGGCTCTGCCGTCACGTGAGGATGCAAACTCGGGACTAACAAGGTGACGCTCCGCAAGGGAAACCACCTCGGACTGAGAAAGAGTTTTCATTTCAAAATAATTGAAATTGTAGCCATCAATAAAGTCGGTGGCGTTTTTTATTACCCCGTTTACCTTTAATTTATCGGGTAAAGAAAGTCTTCCCGGAAAAGGAAAGGAGCGTATATTTCGGGCAAGGTGAATGCTTGTGTTTATAACAACGTCGTTCTGTGCACCTGTACCAAGATACCATTTAGCACACATCAGTCTTCCCCTCCCGTAGCTGTAATAGCAATAATTTCGTCACGGAGCTGTGCCGCAAGCTCAAAATTCTGCTCGGCAATGGCGTCCGAAAGTCTGTTTTTTAAATCCTCCACACGGTCTTCGAGTGAAGCACCACCTTGTGAAGATGGCTTTGTGCCCATATAGGTTGCCTTGCCGTGAATACGACGTAAGGACGGCAGAAGCTTGTCGTAAAACACACCGTAACACTCGGCACAACCCATTTTGCCGTCGGAGACAATCTCGTCAAAATATTTACCGCAGGCAGGACAATATGCACCGCTGACCACGTCATCACTTTTACCTAAAAGCTCGCCGAACAACTCACCCAAACCGAGCCCGAAGCCTGAAAAAGCCTCACCATAGCCAAGTGAACGGGCACAATCGGAGCACAAATGAACCTCAGCCGCACGACCGTTAATAATACGCTTCATATGCATATTTGCTTCGTTTTTATTACAATTCTGACAAATCAAAACTATCACCTCAATCAGATATTGCACAGATATATAAGTATTATACGATAAAAAGTAAATTAATTCAAGATAAATATAATCGGCGCTTGTGCCCCGAAACTCCTAATTCCTCATTCCTCATTCCTCATTTAAAAAAGCCTTCCGCAGAAGGCTTTTTGTTACAGCAAATCATCTTCATCGTATTCATCGTTATAAAAGAATTCGTCCGAATATTCGTAGTCGAAGTCGTCGTCATTCTGATAATCGTCGTAGTATCGGGGGTCACCCTTTTTGTACCTATCAAAATCAAACATAAAGCTCATTATATCACACCCTTCAACACAATTAATTTTGACACATTTATTCTGTTCGTAAAATTAGTTGTTATTCACAGTAACAAAAATATGTCGCTAACATATTATGCATTGAAAGGGGGATTAAGAATGGGTTGCTTCTTTAACAACGGTAATAACTGTTCATGGATTATTATCCTTATCATCATCTTCTTGATTTGCGGCAACGGTAACACTTACGGTTGCGGTAATAACTGCATATCCAACGACTGCGGTCGCAATGACTGTGGCTGTGGCTGCTGCTAAGTTGAAATAAAAAATGCGATGTCTTCCTATTGGAGGACATCGCAATTTTTTATTTTATTCAATACCTAAAAGCTCTTTTACGCTTAATGAAACTGTTTCAAGCTTCTTTTCTGCGTCCTCTCTTGAGGTTGCCTTTGCTGTAATGTAGATTTTGATTTTGGGCTCTGTACCTGAGGGTCTTACAATAACGGTATCGCCGCTTTCCATTCTGTATGAAAGCACGTTTGACTTAGGAAGACCTGTTTCACCGTCGGTGGTTACGCCTGTCTTATAGTCGCCTACCCAAACAACCTTGCTACCGCAGATTTCCTTGGGCGGGTCGTTTCTTAAGGAGTCCATCATATCTGCCATTTTTTACATACCTGCGGCACCCTCGAAGGCGTAGTTATCAAGCTGATTGAAGAAATAGCCGTATTTTTCATAAATGCTATTCATAAACTGCCAAAGTGTAATGCCCTTGGTTTTATAGTATGCCGCCATTTCGCAGATAATCATTGCACCGTTAACCGCATCCTTGTCACGGGCGTGGATACCTGTAAGGTAGCCGTAGCTTTCCTCAAGACCCATAACGTAGCGGTGCTCCTCCCCTGCATCCTCAAGCTCGGTAATGCACTCACCGATGTATTTGAAGCCTGTAAGAAGGTCGCGCATATCTGCATTGTAAGCCTTGCAGATTTCGGTAATAAGGGGTGTTGTAACAATTGTTTTAACAACCACGGGGTTTTCGGGAAGTGTGCCCTTTGCCTTAAGCTCTGAAAGGATGTACTCACAGAGCATTGCACCAACCTCGTTACCTGTCATAAGCTTGTATTCACCGTTATCACGTACTGCAATACCAACACGGTCACAGTCGGGGTCAGTGGCAATCATAAGGTCTGCGGGGAATTCATTGGTCATTTTAAGCCCTTCCTCGAATACCTGACGGATTTCGGGATTGGGATAAGGACAGGTGGGGAAATTGCCGTCGGGCTTCTCCTGAGATTTAACAACCTGAAGCTCCTTAACGCCTAACTTTTTAAGCACACGGCGAACGGGCTTGTTGCCTGTACCGTTAAGGGGTGTGTAAAGAATCTTGATGCCTGATTTTTTAACCGCATCCTTGTTGATTGAGCAATCAAGAACACAATCAAGAAATTCCTCTTTAAGCCAATCCTCAATATAATCAACCATATCCTCGGCAAGAGCATCCTCAAATGTCATACGCTTAATGCCGTCGAACATATCAACGCTCTTCATATAGCTGTAAATCTTAGCGGCGGCTTCGTCGGTAATCTGATAGCCTGTGGGGTCATAGCACTTAAAGCCGTTGTATTTTGAGGGGTTATGGCTTGCGGTAAGCACAATACCCGATGAGCAATGCAATCTTCTTACAGCGAATGAAAGCATGGGTGTGGGCATAAGCTCGGGGTAAATATATACCTTAATACCGTTAGCGGCAAGAACACTTGCAGCGCATTCGGCAAAAACGTCGGACTTAATACGTGAGTCGTAAGCAATGGCAACCGTGGGGTTTTCGAAGGTTTCGTTAAGGTAATCTGCAAGACCCTGTGTAGCCTGAGCAACGGTGTAAACGTTCATACGGTTTGTACCCGCACCAATAACACCACGAAGACCACCTGTGCCGAATTCAAGATTTTTATAAAAACGGTCGAGAATTTCATCCTCGTTGCCTTCAACGGAGATTAACTCCTCCTGTAAATCATTATCAAGGATTGCTTTTTCTCTCCAGAGTTTGTAGAGTGCATGAATATCGTTCATTACAATCTTCCTTTCATTTCCAATTGTGATTATTATACCACCAAAATTATAAAAATCAATTATCTTATAAAATTAGTACGAATTTTAAGCTCATCGGCAGGTCTTTCGATACCTCTGTTTTTGCCAATTTCAATACATTTAAGAAGCCAAGCCATATTTTTGCCCAAGGTTCGCATAACCTGAAGCCCCTCTTCATCCTTAAGCACGTCCTCGGCAGATGAGCCGTGAACCATATTCCAATAGCCCGATGAAACAATGGGCATATTGCTTATGGTGAAGTATTTATTAAGCACGTCAAAGGCGGCAGTTGAACCTGCACGGCGACAGCTGAGCACGGCGGCACCGGGCTTATATTTAAAGTTTTTGCCACCGGCATAGAATGCTCTGTCAAGGACGGCACAAATGGTGCCCGAGGGTGCGGCATAGTGAACAGGTGAACCGAACACAAAGCCGTCGCAACCTGTTGCTTTATCAATAAACATATTGGCAACGTCATCGTTGAACACACAATGACCATTGTTCTGTGCGCATTTGCCGCAACCGATACAGCCCCTTACAGGCTTATTTCCGAGCCAAAAAATCTCGGTCTCAATTCCCGAGTTATTGAGCTCCTTTTCAACCTCACAAAGTGCGGTATATGTGCATCCCCTTTCGTGGGGACCCCCATTAACAAGTAAGACCTTCATAAATAAACCTCATTTCAATATATCTATTATCTGTTTAGCTTCGTCAACAATATATTCGGGCTTAAGCTTTTCTAAAATCCCTTTATCACGGAAGCCCCAGGTAACAGCAACACAAGGTATGCCGCAATTACGTGCGGTTTCAACGTCAACCTCACTGTCACCTATATAAACAGTATTATTCTTGTCCGAGCCCAAATATTCCATAGCGGCAAAAACCGAATCGGGATACGGTTTACGGCGTACCCCCTCTTTTTCACCCGTTGCATACTGAAAAACATCAGGGAAATATTTTTCAAGAATCTCCTGCACGGCAAAATCCGCCTTGTTGGAAACAAGGGCAAGCTTAAAACCCTGTGCCTTAAGCTCATTAAGAACATCGGGCACACCATCGTAGGGCTTGGTTTTATTGCTTGAGTTACCTTTATAGTGCACCTTGAAATCATCAAAGCATTTGTCAATAATTTCAATTTCCGTGTTTTCGGGAACGGCTCTTTCAATAAGCAGGCGTATACCATTACCAACAAAGGAGCGTATTTCCTCGGTAGTGCGACAGGGCAGATTGCTTTTTGATAGTGCAAAATTCACACTATCCCTTAAATCCTCGAGGGTGTCAAGTATGGTACCGTCAAGGTCAAAAATAATTGTATCAGGCTTCATCTTCGGGAATCTCCAAATCTACGATTGTGTATTCGTGACCAAGCTTCGGTAAAACCTTTTCCTTTAAATCGGCGGTGCTGAACTTAACGGTTGCGGTATTAACGCAAGGATGACACGCAAAATATTCATCGTTGAAAACGTTCTTTTCAATAAGAAGCTCAACGTTCTGCGCCTTATCAAACATCAGGGACAAAACGGTAAGCGAACCTGGGGTTACGTTAAGAAGTTTTTCCATCTGCTCACCGCTTGCAAAAGAAAGACGTGATGAATTAATCTGTGCCGAAAGATATTTGGTTTTAAAGGGCATATCACCCGGAATAAGGAGCATATAGAACATTGTCTGCTGACGGTTGCAAAGAAGAAGGTTTTTGCAGATTTTAGCATCAATAATCTTCTCAACACCCTCGCAAAGCTCAATTGTTGCCGCCTCGTCGTGCTCGGCACGGATATACTCTACCCCGTTAGCTTCAAGGAAAAGGTAGCTTTGCATTTCCTTTTCGGTTGCAGTTGCTTCAGGATGAGTGTTAAATGTTTTTTCGTTTATGTACATAATAATTACTCCGTTAAATCAGTATAGTCCTATTGTTTTCTCTGCCATTTCTCGAAGGCAGAATCCTGTTAAAATTGTTCCGTCGGAATTGTATTTTTCAGTAAGCTCTGCAAGAGCCTTCATATTATCATCTGTCGGGTCTTTTTTAGCGTTGTAAATTGCATCAAGCAAGTCGCAACACATTCCGAATTTCTTCGTCCACTTTTTAAGCTCGCCAAATAAGGGCTCACCTTCGTCCTGAAGCATCACAAGACACTCGCGCATATTTTGGTTATATTCCTTAAATTCCTCAAAGCCCTGTTCTGTTTTACCCTGACTTAAAAGGAAGTTTATGTGACTGAGCTTTTCGCTCATAAATGCGGACGAATACTTTGAAAGGCAGGAAACACCGAGATGGTCTGCAAAGTAGCCGAATTTTTCGGATTTTTCGCCAAGAATTTCGGTATGTGCATTTTTTAAGGAATTGTCGGGATTGTAATCAACAGGATTCCACAGATAATCTGCAATGGTCATAAGGGGGATTTTGGAGCATTCGGCATACTCCATAACGTTTGAAATAAGACCCTCGCAAGCCTTATATAAATCCTTGTCCCTGCCGATAAGAGCACCAAGGTGCATCTCCTGAAACATTTCGCAGTCGTTAACGGGGAAATTATCCCAGAAAAGAGGTCGGTGGTCAGTTGAGCGTAAAAGTTCCTGAGATTCCCTTACGGTAAGAACCCTTGAGCAAATCTCCTCGCCCGTCCAGAACATATTAACGTCCGAGGGTATACCCTTACCGAATTTTGAAACGTAATAGCCGTTTTCATCACCGCTGTACTGAGTGGGGCAAACGGCAAGCTTAATTTCGCTATCAATGGCTTTAAGCGCATTATAGGTATCATTCACAAGCTTCACGTGAGCGTCAACTATACCCTCAAAGGCATTGGCGTCCTCCTCGTACTGAAATTCCCACGGAATATCGTCAAGAAGAAGACCGAATCCCTTAACACCCATATCATAAATACTTTTGAATTTGTTTATGAGTAAATCAAAATCCTCCTGAGAGGTGTATTTATAGCTGAGACCGGGGCCCACGCACCAGTTGAAGCTAAGGAAGTTACCCTTTGCCTCGTTAAAAAGCATTCTAAGGCTTTCGTACTCGGTCTCGGGGTAAGTATCACGCCATTTTTCACGGTGATAAATATCATCCTTAGGAGCATAAAAATAGGTATTCATACCGTATTTTGCCATAAGTCGCATTACGGAAACACGCTTTTCGTTCTCCCATGTTTTACCATAGAAGCCCTCGATGTAGCCACGTGTTGAAAACAAGGGATAATCCTCGCACTCACCTGTTTTAAGCTCGTTTTTATTAATTAATTTGCAAAGGGTGTTAAGTGCTCTGAATACACCCTTTTCGCAGGAGGCGGTAACAGTCACACCCTTTTCGGTAACGTTCAGAAGATATTTTTCATCGGTGATTTTAGAAATCTCCTCAATATAGGTGGTTTTTCTTGTGTTTGAGATTTCAATTTCAATCAAGAAATCACCGTTTGTATCTATGCTGCTATCCGCAAAAACTCTTTCGGCAAGTTCAATACACTCACCGCAAATTTTAACGGATTTAATATTCAGTTTTTCACCATTTAAATTGTTATTTCTGATTACGGGATAAATCATAAATGCTTAATTTCCTTTTTATATTTTTCAAGTAATTTGTTGTTGATTTCGTCACCGCCGTCAATGTTGGCACTTGCAAAATGCTCGGGCACAAAGCCATCGGCAACACACATTTCAACACATTCGGCAACTGCGGAGTTGAGAATCAATGCACCCGTAACGGTCGACGTGGGGCAAACCTTACCCGAAACGCCGTCGATTTCAACACAGGCATCGCCCACGCAACCGAAATTATCAAGAACTATGTCGGCAATTTCACAAAGCCGTTTGCCACTTTTATGTCGTGAAGCACCGCTCATTGTGTGGTTTATATTAGTAAGTGCTATTACTTTAACTCCCCGTTCCTTACACAAAAGAGCCATATCCACAATAACACCGTTCCTGCCCGAATTTGATATTATAACAATTACGTCATCCTTCTTTATGCCGTACTCGTCAAAAAGGCTTTCGGCAAGACCCTCCTGACGTTCAATCTCGGTACTATATGAAGCGGATTCGTGTAACATCAGGGGCTCGTTTAAAATAGGTTGAATTTTAACAAGACCGCCTGCTCTGTAAAAAAGCTCCTCCGCCAACATATGGGAATGACCCGTGCCGAAAAGGTAGATATTATTACCTTTTTCTAAGGCTTCCTTAAAAGCCTCGGCGGTTTTAATTATATTATCGGCACCGTCGGTTTTTATTTGTTCAATAATCCCCTGCACGGTTTCTATATATTCTATGTATTTGCTCATTTTTTCATCGCCAGCCTTAATGCACCCTCGTCAGGTGGTAATGTCAGTAGTTCTGCCCGAATAGCAGGATATTCCTCATTCAGAGCATTTATAAAGCAATCCCTAAACAATGCATTATTCTGAAAAACGCCCCCGTAGAGGTACAAAACCCTGCAGGATTTCATTCCCTTAAGAAGTGAATAAACCGTTCTCAGTAATTTTCGGCATTCATTTTCAATTATTCCGATTGAAGTTTTATCCCCTTTTGGGGCTTCAATTGAGACGTATTTTGCAAAATCTGCAATTATATCCTTAGTTGTGTTTTCGTTATAAATGAAGTCTATTATTTTACGAAGGTCCTCGGTCTCAAAAAATCTTTGGGCGGCTTTAACCAAGGGTGAATCAAGCTCGTTTTCGTCAAAAAGAACAACCGCCTCTTTTATGCCATTAAGAGCAATTGAATAGGCGGAGCCCTCGTCACCTATAAGGTGACCCCAACCGCCTTTGGTATGAATTACGTTATTATCATCAATACCCGTAACCATTGAGCCCGTGCCACAGATAACCACCGCACGTGAAACCGAGCAGTCGCCCGAAAAGAGCGCAACGTAGGTGTCACTGTCCATAGTGATATTTTTACTGTTTATCACACCGCCGCAAAGAGCGTTAACGATTTCTGCATCCGCCCTGTTATCAAGGGCCGAGCAACCGATGAAGGCATTTTCAAAGGCTATTTCACCAAGCTCGTTACGAATATCGCTCATTATTTCTGAAAGGTTTTTACGCGCAGTATCCATACCGACGGAATAAAAATTAATGGTTTTACCCACCTTTTTACACACGAGAGCACCACTTTCGTCGCAAACACTTGCGGTTGTACGCGTACCGCCACCGTCGATACCCAGATAATATTTCATAAAAACCCTCCTTTATTTGTTCAGTTCATTTGCTAATTTTAAAAAGCCCTTCATTACCGACGAGCCTGTTTTATTGCCTAAAGAAATAAGCTCGTGATAGTGGTCAGCGGGGTCGCCCATTGTATAGTCGTTATCGGGCACTATGTAGCCTATGGCATCGTTGGCAAGACCGAAAACCATTGTGTTATCCCCGAAAATTTCACGAAGTGTGGGCACACCGAAATCCGTACGTGTAACCGAGCCCTTAGCGTAAAGCGAAGCACCGCCCACTAACAAATCGCAACAAAATTCACCGGGCACCATTGCAATTTTAAGCTCGTTACCAAGTTCCATATAACCGATTTCGGTCCATAACGCAAACTGATTTTTGTTCTCAGTAAACACGTTGAAGTTGGCAAGTCTTAATTTCCCCACTGCAACCATAAGGTTGTTTTTAACGGGTATTTTGACCCCTTTGATTCTGATATTAAGAACGGGCGAAACTGCAACCGCTTTAACGGGCTTCCAATTTTCACACCACAGGGTGTATTTGCCGCCGTTTTGCTTTGAAAGTGCGGTTTCTTTTATGATTTCTTCTTCGTCATAAAGAAGCTTATCGTTTTTTATTTCGTCAAGTGTTTTGCTAAGAGCAAGGGTAATTTTACCGATTTCACGACCGAAGCGAACGGATAACTCGTACCTGTGTTCGAGCTTCAAATCGTCGGCAGATGCATCGCAGGACATATAAATGGCACAGATTGCGCCGTTAAAGAACATAAAATTATATCCCGCTTTGTTTATGACCTCACCCATATAATAGACGTACTCACCCGTAAGGCGACGCCCCGAGCCCTTTTCCCACTTAACGGCTAAGCCTGCCACGTCAGGATGTGCGGGTAGATTGACAATAATCGTCGGGGCTTTTGCTTTATCATCGGGTGTAAAGGTGAGCCTTGTAATATCCGTAACCAAGCCCGTTGCCGAGGGTCGGTTTTTGTTAACAAAATAAGCATCGGAAACATCCTTTTTAGCAAGGGTCATTTCGCCCCTTGTCATATCCCCGAGTGCATTAATAAGAGCGTCACTTATGCGGTCATATAAAAAACGTAAGTACTGCTCGTCGGCACCCTTTTCAAGAACGCCCCTGCCCGTATATTTTCTTTTAAGATTCCTTAAAAGCTTAGCGGGAAACTCGGTCCATAAGCCTTGTGTATCAACGCAGCTGTGAGCGTGGGTTGAAAAAATATTAACGGAAGCTATTTTAGTATCAGGATAAATTTTATCAAGCTTTTCCTTGAATTGCCTTCGTATTACCCTGATATCCTTATTGCCGATACCGATGCAATCGATGGTGCAAAAAAGTGAAACGCCCCTGCCCGAGCCGTCGTCAAGAGCCACGGCCCGACCCATCATATTATCCACAACCTCTTCAACAAGGTTTTTGAACTTGTTTTCGGGCACCATATACCCACCCATATAATAGGGTCGTTTTTTGTAATCATCGGGGGTCAACACCACGTCCGAAAAGCCCAAAGACCATTTTGAATTCTTCGCAGGTTCTTTTAAAAACTCGGTAGTACCGCTATAGAAATCAGTGGTATCAAAAGCAGTATTACGAGAAATCTCGTCCCCTGTTTTAATGGAATTTGCAAAAGCCTTTAAAGTGCCGTTTATGGCTTTATCAAGGATTTTTACCTGTTTTTCTTTTTCCAAAAAAAGCACCGAAAAGGGAGAGTGACTCTCCCTTCCCTTTCAAAATCTTATTTTACTCTTGACATAATGTCGGCTACGTTTTCGGCAATTGTTTCGTTAGTAAGGTAGCCGAGAGAGTTTGTTTCGTGATAGTGACGTCTGTCGAAAACGTCCTTACCCTGCTCAATATAAGCCTGTGTTTCGTGAAGTATGAAATCGTTAGGTGTTACGCAATAACCCGTCATATCGTTGGTTACGCAGTAAACGAGCAAGTCCTTATCACCCACAATATCGATAATGGGTGTGGGGTTGATTTCGATACCCTTGCCTGTTGCCGATAATTCTGCGGGAGCGGCACCGCCGTAGATAACCTCGGGGAAGGGCTCACCGGGAAGAAGTAAAATCTGCTGTGTACCGAGCTTTATGTATGCCATTTCGGTAAGAAGTGCAAGACCGAGGTCACCCTTATCGCAGGGATAACGCTGTGATGAACAAGCATTAATGGTTGCCATAAGTGCAAGAAGACCGTTATCAACGGGTGAATAATATTTCTGCTGAAGCACTGTAATTTCAACGGGCATTTCCTTATCGTTATCAATGCCGAGGGCTGCCTTACCGAGTGTGAGACCCTCAAGACGCGCTCTTTCCTTTTTATCTTCGCAGAAATCACCGGGGTCAACGGCACCGATAGCACCTACACCGTAAAGAACGTTGACTGTTTTTTCGTCATTGATATATTTTCTCACCCAATAGGGATAGTCCGCACCGCATTCACGGTTGTCACCGCCAAGGGTGTTGGGATGAGCCGCATAGTTAAGGAACCAGATTTCTGTTGAACCGTCATCGGGAACGAAGCGTGTTCTTGTAAGAACGTCGTGCATTGCATCGGGCTCACGCTTACAGAACTGAGCCTCGGGAACGCTTACGGTGCCGATATAAAGCTTACCGGGCTTACGGTTTTCGTATGCTTCAATTGCAACCTCTTTAAGGGATTTAAGAAGAAGCTCCATATATTCAGGGTCCTTACCGCTCTGAAGCTTTGTAAGCTGACCCCAATAGCCGACTGTGTCAAAGCCCGCATGTGTGTGAGTGCAGGATGCAAAAACACCCGCACAATTGCTTTCGGCAATAAAATCCTTAAGCTCGTCACGAACAAGGTTGAGCTCGAAGTTTGTAAGACCGATAATATCGGCACTGATGTGCACGTAACCGCCCTTATCGTCCGCACCAATCCACATTGCACTAACTGTAATGGGGTCGTGAACGCTTTCGATAACGTGACCCATACCGTGACCTGCAATCCAATAGGTTTTTGCCTTAATATCCTCGGGCATAACCTCACGCATTGCATAACCGCAAACGTAGCTGTCGCCCTTGATTATAGTAGGCTCGGGTCTAGGAAGAGGCTCTGCCTTAACGCCCTTTTTAATCATTTTTTTGGAACTCATTTTACCGATTTTTCTTACTGCCTTTGCGGCAATTTCGTTAAAACCCATATCTATATACTCCTTTTGGATTAATAATATTTTTTCAATATATTATTTTATCAATAATACCATAATATGTCAATTAAACAACTAACCAAATACACGGGCTTCAAATTGGTGAATGTTTATATTTATAAAGAAAAAGCACCTGCTTTTCATTAAGAAAAACAGATGCTCGGTTTAAATTATCAGATTAATAATTTTCTTTTCTTACCTCGAAGTAAGCCTGAGGATGCTTACAAACGGGGCAAAGCTCGGGAGCCTTTTTGCCCATTACGAGATGACCACAGTTACGGCATTCCCACATTGTTTCCTCTGCTTTTTCAAAAACAACCTGCATTTCAACGTTGTTAAGAAGTGCTCTGTAACGCTCCTCGTGGGATTTTTCAATCTCTGCAACAAGGCGGAAACGCTTTGCAATATCGGTGAAGCCCTCTGCCTCTGCCTCGTCAGCAAAGGTAGCGTACATATCAGTCCACTCGTAGTTTTCACCCTCAGCGGCAGAAAGAAGGTTTTCGGCAGTTGTGCCTATACCCTGAAGCTCCTTAAACCACATTTTAGCGTGTTCTTTTTCATTATTTGCAGTCTGTTCAAAAATAGCGGCAATCTGCTGATAGCCTTCTTTTTTAGCAACAGATGCGAAGTAGGTATATTTATTTCTTGCCTGGCTTTCGCCTGAAAAAGCGTCGCGAAGATTCTGTTCGGTTTTTGAGCCTTTAAGTTCCATAAAAAATACATCCTTTCGTTTGTTAATACTAACAATTATTCCCATAATGGGTACAAATATACTATAGAATATTTTTTGACAGTTGTCAATTTTTTATTTAGAAAAAGTGAAAATAAACCACAAAAGAACTTCTAACCGTAGGGGCTGTGGCTTGCCCAGCCCTAAACGATAAAATTTACAACAAACTAAACGGGTCAGGCGAGCCTGACCCCTACGGTAATTTTTTCGTCATATCGAAGAAAAACCGTAAGAGAACTACCCACCACCATTGGCAAGCCAATGGTCCCCCTCTCTCCTTACGCAGAGAGGTTGGGCTTCGCTTTCATTTTGATTTTACTTTTTATTGACTTATATTTTTTTATGTGGTAGTATAACTGTATATTTTAGTGAAGGAGATATTTTTATGTCAAAAACTACTCAGCCCACAGATGGCAAAAAGGCTTTTCTTTCAAAGCTTTGGATTTTCATTAAATTCATTTTCGCAAGTTTAGGTGCTTGTATTGTTCAGCTTGCACTTGTTAACCTTATCCCCTTAATCCCCGCAGTTCAGGAGCTTTTCAGTCACGAATTCGTTAAGCTTGTTATTAACGACGTACCCGTTTTCAACTATCCCGTTAACTATGACGCTGCAGGTGCAGTTATCCTTGGCGGTCTCGGTTACTGTATCGCATTCAACGTTTCAAACGTTGCTGCTCAGATTGTTGCATTCTTCATCAACAGAGAAAAGACCTTCAAATCAAGCGCAAACATTGCAGTTACACTCCCCATTTACCTTGTTTGTACTGTTATAATCCTTCTTGGTTCTGCATGGCTTGCCCCCACAATCAACAACTTATTACTTGGTCTTGGTTGGTCAACCGCTCTTGCAAACAACGTTTCAACATTTGGTTGTATGACATTCCAGTTCATCGCATTCTTCCCCGTTCAGGCAATTCTCTTCCGCAAAAAGAAAGAGGATAAATAAACAAAAAAATATTGCATCCGAAGGCATTTGCTTTCGGATGCATTTTTTATGTTCAAAAATTCATATTGTTCCATCCCCAGTCGGTGTAGCCCTTGTATTTCACGTAAATTCTGTCGGGTGAAATACCGAGCTCGTTATTGAGAATATTGCATACTTCCTTGGTCATTTTTTCGCTACCCTCGGGTGAAACGGAGCCCAAAAGCTCAACGTCAACAATGGCGGTATCACTTGAATTATCGCCCTTGAACCAGAGCTTAACTCCGTCCTCAATACCAACCATAAGCCATGCCTCGGTTTTACCGGGGAAGCACTCAATGGCTTTGCCGAAGGCGGTTTTAAGATTGTCGCAATTTGCAGGTGTAAGGTTTTTTGTTGTTTTTAAATTAATGTAGGGCATAATTAATCCTCCTTAAATTACAGTAAATATAACGTAGTAGTGGAAGGCACTACCAATCATAACCACCACGTGAAAAATCGGGTGGATTTTTTCATTTTTGCTACCCATTCTGAGAAGCACCGCACTAAGAAGATAAAAAGCGCAGCCGATCACCACGATAACGAAATCACGTGTATCAATCTGACCCAAAAGGGGCACCGCAACAAAAATCATTGCAGTACAGCACACAATATAAACGCACATTGTAAGTGCCTTTAATTTTTCAAAGAAAAAAACCTTTGAAAAAAGACCGAACGCCGTGCAAGCCCATGCAAGGCAGAACACAACCATACCGTGCGCTTTGCTTACCTCATAAAGGGTTATAAGGGCACAGGGCGTTGCCGTACCCGCAATAAGTAACGGGATAGCCGAATGGTCAACTATCCTTGCAATACGCTTGGCTTCACCGTTTTTAAGGGAATGATAAACGGTTGAAACAGTATAAACCGTAACAAGCGCAATGCCGTAGACCACCGCCGCAAAGGTATGGCGGAAGCCCTCGGCCTTTATTACAAGGAGGATGGCACCAACAAGACCCAAAACCGCACCGAAGCCGTGGGTAAGATAATTAAGGGTGTCCACCCCTCTTGAATATTCAATAATTTTAACGTCCTTGCCAATCATGATATCACCAAGACGATAATATCACAGAGTTTTCACATTTTAAAGAGTTTTTTATTAATTTTTATTTTCTTTTAACCACTCAAACGCATTAAAAGCCATTAAGGCACTGCCGATTTTCAGGACGGACTCGTCAAAGCTCACCTTAGGGTGGTGCTGATGATATTTGTAGCCCTTTTCAGGCTCACCCGAAGCCAATGCCACCATTACCGAGGGCACCTCTTTAGTGATATATGAAAAATCCTCGGAGCCGCCCTTATGAGTGTTCTCGGAGCCGAAGGACGAAGCATTAACCACAAGCCCGTCACCAAGCAAATCACGTGCGGTTTTCTCGGTAAATTCTACTAAATCACCGTTGTTTTCAAGGGTAGGGCAACCGCTACCGAAGCTAACACAAGCTTTAGTCCTGAAGGCGTTCCCCACACTCTCGGCAATTTCGGCAATACGCTTTTTCATATTCTGACGAAGATTATCATCAAAGGCACGTAAGGTGCCCTGCAAAACCGCCGTATCGGCAATTACGTTACCTGCAGAGCCACCCTGAAAGGAGCCGATTGTGATAATCCCCTCATCTGTAACACCCATTTCCCGTGCAGAAAATTCCTGTAACGCTATTAAAATATGAGCCGCCGCAGTTATGGGGTCAATGCCCAGATGGGGTGTTGAGCCGTGACACCCCTTGCCCTGAACATTTATGGTAAAATAATCCGCCGCAGGTGCCCCCACTCCCGCTTCGGGTATAATAACAGTACCCGCTTTTAAGGGGAAGCCAGCCATAACGTGGAGCATCATAGCACCATCCACACTCGGATTTTTTAATATGCCGTTTTCAATCATATTTTTAGCACCCGACAGGGTTTCCTCGGCAGGTTGAAACATAAGCTTTACTTTACCTGCAAGTTCATTTTCACATTGCTTTAAAATTTTAGCCGCACCCAAAAGCATTGCCGTGTGCATATCGTGACCGCAGGCGTGCATTTTCCCCTGTTGGCAGGAAAAATCCAATCCCGATTCCTCATTTATAGGTAAAGCGTCCATATCCGCACGAAGAAGAAAGGTCTTGCCCTCAGGTTTTCCGATAACGGCACTTATGCCACATTTACCGCAATCGGTATATTCACAACAAATTTCTTCGAGCCGTTCTTTAACAAAAGCAGTGGTTTCAGTTAAGTCAAACTCAGTTTCAGCGTGAGCGTGAAGCCAACGGCGATTTTCAATAAGCTCCCCTTCAAGCGCTTGGGCAGATTTCAAAAAATCAGTTGGTGTCATATTATAAATACCGTCTGATTTCCTGAGCAAGGTGCTCCTCAAGATTAATAAGACGCTTGGTAATATCCTTTGACTTTTCATCCGCCGCCTTGTATTCGTTAAGGTATTTATTAAGGGACTTTACACCCATATTGCAACCGTCCGTAATAAGGTCTGCAACAACCTTGTCGCTTTGCTCCATACCGAGCTTTAAATTGGTTTTCATCCATGACATACCCTTTGCTATGGGGTTTGGTTCCTTACCCGCATCCTTGTACTGAGCAAGAAGCATTTGAATTTCAGTATCAAGCTTGTAATGCTCATCCTTGTTTTCAATAAGAAATTTTTTCAGCTTTTCATTTTTAGTATAATCGAGCACGTCGTCAATTGATTTGACACCCATTTTAACCCCTGCGTCACACTCACGAAGAAGCTTTATTGTATCCTTTTCGACCATAAAAATCATCCTTTCAATATTTTACAAACATTATGCCCGATTTTTGGATTATTATTAAAAAAAGCACCGACTTCAAAATGAAATCGGTACGTAATTTGATTATTCAATTGAGCTTATTACTTTTTGAACCGTATTATATAAATTTTTATACGCTACGTCCTTTTGCATTGCCTCACGAAGGGGCATATCATCTGGTGTGATTTGGTAAAATTCATCTATACCGTAATTATGCAAAGCATTTGCATCCTCAGACACGGAGCCTGCAAAGGCAATTACCTTTTTGTTATGCTTCTTTGCAATTTGTGCCACACCCACGGGGGCTTTACCCATTGCGCTTTGTGAGTCAAGCCTACCCTCGCCCGTTATAACAATGTCAGCATTGCGCACGTGCTTTTCAAAACCGTTTTCTTCAAGAATTATACTGACACCCGACTCCAATTCAGCATTAAGGTAGGTTAAAAATGCAAAGCCCAGACCACCTGCGGCACCTGTTCCGGAGTATTCGGGGTCGGCGTTCGGAAAAACCTCCTTGGATTTTTCACCGTAATTTTTGAGCCACAAATCCATTTTTGCAATATCCTCGTCCGTGGCACCCTTTTGCGGGGCAAAAACACGACTGCAACCAAGCTCACCGCAAAGAGGATTATTAACGTCGCAAGCCACACGAAAGGTACAATTTTCAATTTCGGGCAAAAGGCTTTCGATAGAAATACTGCTGAGAACTTCAAGACCCTCGGCACCAAGGGGAACAGGATTTCCGTTTTTATCGGTAAACTCAACCCCCAAAGCAGAAAGCATACCCGTACCGCCATCATTAGTGGCGCTTCCGCCAATACCTGCAATAAAGCGTCGGCAACCACGGTTCACGGCGTTTTTTATAAGTTCACCCACACCATAGGTAGTAGTTTTCAAAGGGTTACGTTTTTCGGGCTCAACAAGGGTAAGCCCTGCGGCAGAAGCCATTTCGATAACAGCGGTTACACCATCGGGTAGAATGCAATATTTTGCATTGACCTTTTCCATAAGAGGACCAACAACCGATGCCTCAACCATATTACCGCCCAAGCCGTGGCAAAGTGCATCAACGGTACCCTCACCACCGTCAGCCAAGGGCAGAACAACAACTTCGGAGTTTTCATCAAAATCAAGTATGGCATCCTTAACGGCATTACCCGCCTCAAGAGAAGACAGACTGCCTTTAAATGAATCAATTGCTACAACGTAACGCATAGTATCACCTTAGAAATTCATTTTTAATTACTTTAACAACAGCATCGAAACAAGCTTTTGTAAATAACCTACAAACCGCAAAGCCTAATACGCACAAAGCAACCGGTCCGAGCAGAGTTAAAAGGTTATATGATTCAGAAGTAAATATATCGGCAATCACAAGCAGCTCCCCGAATAATGAAAAAACGAACCACAACAGCATAAAACCTCGAACTATCTTCACAGGTCGTCCGCTTATGCGTACCACATAGGGGTAATCCTCGGCGGAAACGGTAATATCAATTTCAGGAACAAAGGCATTCCTGCGTGACATAATATCAAACAAGGGATACAATGAGCATCCATCATTCTTTTTTTGGTATGAATAATCCAAATCGGTATATTTACAAATCAATTCAGGCAGCTTCGCAAAGCTATCGGGTGAAAGGTATTTATTTAAATTATATTCAGTCTTTTGAGTGAAAAGTCCCATAAAAAAATCTCCCTTCGCACAAAAACATCGCCATAAAACAAAACTAATATTTGCCAATATTATATCACATTTGTTGTTTAATTACAATTAGAAAGAACCATAAAACAATCAAGGCGAAGCCTTGTATATCATCAATTCCAACGGAATTGCATATCATCAACACGCAGTGTTGCATCTCATCAAGCCGCAGGAGGAATTATACACGGCTTTGCCGTGATGATATACACGCTGACGCGTGACGATATGCCAAGCCTGCGGCTTGGATAAAAAAAGAAGTAACTTTTGGTAGACAAAAGTTACTTCTTTTTTGGCCCGCCCAAAGGGATTCGTGCTCCGCACGAGTTCGTTTGCTACGCAAACCGTCGCATTATATGTCCCGTGCATCTCCGCCAAAGGCAGAACAACAACCGAGGAATCACAATCAATATCAAGTATGGCATCCCTTACGGCAACCCCCGCCTCCAAGGAGGTAAGGCTACCCTTAAAGGAATCCAACGCAACAACGTAATTCATAATTATCACCTATAAGAATTGTAACATAAAACTTATATTTACACAATAAAACATTTTTCGCTCTTGAAAAAGCAAACTAAAATGAGTATAATTAAAAAACAATAAATCCGTCCATGGCGCAGTTGGATAACGCAGCAGATTCCGATTCTGAAGATCGGGGGTTCGAATCCCTTTGGGCGGGCCAAAAAAGCAATGCCACTTTTGTGGCATTGCTTTTTTACTGATTCACAAAGGGATTTGAACCCATAGTCCATCTCGCGTCGGTTCGCCTCGGCGGAGACGCGAGGGACATACAATGCGACGGTTCGCGTAGCGAACGAACTCGTGCGGAGCATAAATCCCTTTGGGCGGGCCTATGATAGGCAAGGAAGTTGTGGTTATTTATTCATTCCTTCGAAGGGGGGCAAGCAAACAGCCACTTTTTATCCATACAATGTCCAATTTATTGAACTGAACACATAAAACACAAACAGCAGATTTCGGTCTCCTCGTTTTCTTTGATTCACTATATAATTTTGCAAACATATGCAACTTTGGGGAATATTGGTAATGTGTTGTACAATATGTACAGTGAATGTTTTAGGATGGTGAGTATATTGGGAGCGTTTTCTTTTTCACTTTTTGAGAGATACAAATATTTCAAAATGCAAAATACGGAGTGTGCTACATTATGAACTGTCAAAATTCGTAAAAGAGCGTTGATTTTTATCATATCGTGTGTTATCCTAAATGCAATTATATGTCATACTTCTTGAGAAAAACACATTCTACGATTTCTCCTGCTTATTTTAAGTATGTTTTCTACTCAACCAACACTGAAGAAAGGCGGTTGCCTGTCCGACACTGTTTTGATCCTATTTATGTCATATTCATGCAACCGAAATTGGTATTATTATGTACTGTAAAAACTGTGGTTCACCAATTTCCGCAACTGCCCCCTATTGTACCACATGCGGTGCAATAAATGAGTTACCTACACGTAGTATTTCAGGTAACACTGCACCCATATCGCCGAATAATGCTGTCAATCCGACGTCTCAAAGGCAACCTCAGCAGTATGCCAATCAGACACCCCAAAGGCAACCTCAGCAGTATGCCAATCAGACGC
>JAFYLQ010000056.1 GCA_017550105.1 Clostridia bacterium
ATAGTCAATTAATCTTAAAAGGGGATAGTTATATAATGAACAAGCTTACAGATTCTTTTGAACTTTATAATGGTGTTAAGGTGCCCTGCGTTGGCTACGGCACTTACCTTACACCCGATGGCGAGGTAGCCAAAAATTCGGTTGTTGCGGCCATAAATGCGGGATACCGTCATATTGACACAGCCTTTGCATACGGCAACGAAAAGGCAGTTGGCGAGGGCATTAAGGCTTCGGTTGTTAACAGGGAGGATATTTTCATCACAACCAAGCATTGGGTTACAATGCGTGGCTACGAAAAGGCAACCGAGGCAATTGATATTTCGCTTAACAATTTAGGTGTCGATTATCTTGACCTTTACCTTATCCATTGGCCCTGTGTTGAAAAGGTTTCACCCGATTGGGCGGATATAAACGCCTCTACGTGGAGGGCATTTGAGGATGCCTACAAGGCGGGTAAAATCCGTGCTATCGGTGTTTCAAACTTCCAGAAAAAGCACTACGACGCTTTGGTTGAACGCTGCGAAATTAAGCCCATGGTGAACCAAATTGAGTTTCACCCCGGCTACACTCAGCCCGAAACCGTGGAATATTCTAAGGAGGCAGGTATGCTTGTTCAGGCATTCAGTCCTCTTGGCTGC
The DNA here is from genome assembly GCA_017550105.1 of Clostridia bacterium. Lineage (GTDB taxonomy): Bacteria > Bacillota > Clostridia > Oscillospirales > Acutalibacteraceae > DTU089. Next base: position 639 of record JAFYLQ010000056.1, read on the forward strand.
GGTGCGGTTCTCGGTAACGAAACCCTTGCGGATATTGCTAAAAAGTACAACAAGACCGTTGCTCAGATTTGCTTAAGATTTGTTTTGCAGTCAGGTCTTAACGTACTTACAAAGTCAGTTACCCCCGAAAGAATTATTGAGAACACCAAGATTTTTGATTTCGAGCTTTCGGCAGAGGATATGGCGGTTATTTCTGCAATGCCTCAGGTTGGCTTTACAGGTTGGCTTCCCGAAAATGCACCGGCAGATGCATTGGTATAATTTATGAAAATGAGTGATTGCAAGGTTTATGCCCTGCAATCACTTTTTTGTGTTCTGCTTACTTGCATTTATTTTTCACAAATGGTAAAATTGCCTTATTAAAAACAGGGGGGATACAAATGCTTTCATCGGTTGAATTTAAAAACGACAGGCCATATATTTCCATAGACGGCACTTCCCATTACCCCCTTGCCTACACCACCTATTTTGAAGAGTGCGGCGAGTTTTCGGATTTCATTAAAGCGGGCTATAAAATGTTTTTTATAAACGTTTCGTTCACGACCCTACCTATAAACAACGTCAGCAGATTTTCACCCTTTCTGACGGGTATTTTTGAGGGTGATGAGCCCGATTACGGTGAATTTGACGGGGTTGTTCACGGAATTTTAGCCGAGTGTCCCGATGCACTTATTTTCCCTCGCATAAACGTTGCAATGCCCCGAAAATGGATTGCCAAAAATACTGACGAGTGCGTTCAGACCCCGTCGGGGTTAAGGGAGGCTCTTTGGTCCGAGAAATATTTTAACGACGGTGCCGAGCTTCTTGCAACGCTCCTTTCACATATTCGCTCTGCCGACTACAGTCACAGGATTTCGGGTTATCAGATTTGCGGCGGCACAACTCAGGAGTGGATGCACCCCGATATGGCAGGTTCATTTTCTGAAAAGGGGCTTGAAAAGTTCCGCCATTGGATGAAAGAAAGATATAATGCGGATTACGTACCCCCGATAACAAAAGAGGATTTGTTCAAGGTGGGTTATAACGAAACGGTCAGCTGTTACGGTGAGTTTTGTTGTGAGGTTGCCGCAAATGCGGTTGAGCATTTTTGCAAGGTAACCAAAAGTCTTATAAATAACGAGCAGGTGGTTGGTGCCTTCTACGGCTACAACGCCTTTGTTAACGACCCGCTTTTAGGTCTTGCGGGTTTAAGGCATATTATTGATTCGCCATATATTGACTTTTTCTCGTCACCCTGTTGCTACGACTGTACCCGTGAATTGGGTGTGGACTGGGGTGATATGATTACCGAAAGGTCCCTGAGGCTTCATAACAAGCTTTATTTTGTTGAGTGCGACATCAGGACACATCTTACAAAAATGATGCAGGAATCCCGTCCGGGAACCTTCGAGGGCAATTATTTTAATTTAAAAAATGCCGAGGGCAAAAGGACTGTCTGGGGCGGTCCCGATACCCTTGAGGAGTCCCTTTCTGCCGTTCACAAAGCCTTTGCCCATCAGTTAACACACTTTTCGGGTATATGGTGGTTTGATATGTGGGGCGGCTGGTACCACCATGACAGTATTATGCTCGAAATGATCAAAATGAAAAATATTGCCGAGGGCTCAAAGGACAAAGAGGGGGAATACCCCCGTGCCGAAACAGTGGTTTTTATAGACGAAAGGGCATATTACAACAACCCCCGATGCACCGACGTTGCCTGTAGCGTTAACAACATAAGGGTTGCAATGGGTAACACGGGCATTCCCTTTGACTTGTGTATGACCGAGGATGCTGAAAGGGTTATCGACAAATACAAGGTGGCAATTTTTACAACGCCATTACCATCCGAAAGAGGAAAAATGGCAATGGAGCTTTGTGATAAATATAATATTCCCCACCTTTTCCCCGAAGGGGATAAAATACATATTTCCACACCCGAGCTTCGTGAATACCTTGTGTCAAACGGTGTTCATTGCTATAATGACGGCAATAACGTTGTTTATTGCGGCGGCGGTTACGTTGGCATTCACACAAAAAATGCAGGTCAGGTTGAAATAAAATTACCCCGAAAATACAGGGTTAAGCCACTTCTTGGCATAAAGCTTGACGAGCAGGAAACCGACGTAATTTCACTTTATATGAATAAGCACGAAACGGCTTTGTTTGAACTGATATAAAGGCAGGTATAAATATGACGTTTGAAGAACGAAAAGCACAAGTTAAGTCTTATTTGGGTAAGAGGGTAGTTATAGGTATAGACAGGCCAATAGGCTATGTTCATAAGAAAGAAACCTATTCGCTTACATATCCTATTAATTATGGTTATATACCCGGTGTTTTTGGTGGTGATGACGAAGAACTTGATGTTTATCTTTTGGGCGTGAATGAGCCTGTGGAAAAATACGAATGTGAGATTATTGCAATTGCTCACCGACACAACGATGTTGAGGATAAGCTCGTGGGTGCTCCCGTTGGCAAGAAATTCACAAAAGCGGAAATTGAAAACGCAATCCGCTTCCAGGAGCAGTATTATGATACTGAGGTTGAGGCTTTATGATGGAAGAGATTCAGTTTAAGCCGGAGTATCAGGGAAAAGGTGTTTTTAGAGAGTTGTACGGTTTTGTGCTAAAAAATATAAACAAAGATTTAAAATTTATCAAAGCGAATGCAAGTATAAACAATCATAAGTCCATAGGGATATTAGAAAAATTCGGTCTTTCAAATATGGGGCTTAATAAAAACGGCCGTTCATACCACTTCAAGGGTGATTTTGACGGCTTGCTTGAATGGTATGAAAGTGAAAATTTAGTGGGGTAACGGTATGTATGGATTAAAATGCTTTATTTTACAAAATTCAATGAAGGCGATTATTGCTTTGGAAAAGCCTGTTTATAATTTAACTAAGGGCAAGAAGGCAAAAAACAGGTTTTTATCCTCTGTTAAAACGCAGAAGGTGGGAACAAAGGTTAAAATTCTTAAGTCAACTGAAAATTCAACCTTCATTGCAAAAATGAATCCCGACGGAAGCTTTTCTGACGATGATTTCAGAATACTTTGCTCTACGGATTTACATATTGATGAGGATTACGAGCTGAATAACAGAACCCTTCAACAACTTGCAGACAGAATTGCCGATTTAAAGCCCGACCTTGTGGTGCTTACGGGTGACTGTGTTCTTTCAAAATATCAGCAGATTGATGCAATTCAGTTTGCAAAAATGATGGAAAGTATTGGTGTTTATTGGACGTACGTTTTCGGCAATCACGAGGCGAGGGAGGAAAAGGGCTCCTTTAAATATCAGCTTTTTAAAAGCTTTATCGACTCGCCTTATTGCCTGTGTAAATTCGGCGATAAAGCCCTTTACGGCTACGGCAACTTCACCGTGAATTTAATGAGTGATTAAAACACCTTAATAAAAACCATTGTTTTTCTTGATTCGGGCAGATACTTTCGTGAGCCCTTTTGCACAAACGACGGTGTTCCCAAGGGCTTAGAGGGTGCGGACTACGTTAAGCCCAACCAGATTAAATGGTACGAGGGTGAAATAGCAGCTCTTAAAAAGCAGTACGGCGATGACTTGAAATCAATGCTTTATTTACATATACCCGTTCCCGAATACAGTAAGCTTTTTACACAAAATGCGGATGGTAAATACGTTCCCAATGAAAACGTACAGGTGCTCTACGGCGAAATGCGTGAGGAAATCGGTTGCTCACCCTATAATTCAGGTCTTTTTGAGGCTATGAAGCGTAACGGAACCGAGGCTATGTTCTGCGGTCACGACCATTGCAATGATTTTTGTGCAAAATACGAGGGCGTTTATCTTGTGTACAATCAGACGGGCGGTTATAATTGCTATAGGTTATATGACAGCAAGGTTATGAGTTCTGACGAAAGCACCTGGCATTACGGTGTTAATACCACCGATATTGCAAAGGATGGCTCAATTAAAATGAATCATTACCGACACACCGAATTTAATAAATAAAGCTAAAAAGAAAACATCCGATTGCTCGAGTTTGAACAATCGGGTGTTATTGTTTTAAATATCATTAAGGGTTCTTTCAATTACGTTATCCTGAAGCTCGGGTGTGAGGCTTGTGAAGTAATCACTGTAGCCGCCGACACGCACAATAAGATTCTTGTGGTTTTCGGGGTTCAGCTTAGCGTCAATAAGCTCATCGGGTGAAATAACCGTAACGGTGTATTGCTGACCACCACCTGCAAAAAATGCTTTGGCAAGGGCAATGAACGAAGCCTTACCCTTGGGGGTATTAAACATCTTCTTTTCAAACTTGTTCTGAAAAACAAATCCGCTACAGGCGTCGGTGTGGTTGTATTTAAGAACGGACTTTATTTGTGCGGTAGGACCCTTCACGTCACGTCCGGGGGTTGCGGCAATACTGTCGGCAAGTAAGGGCTCACCCTTAAGCTTTCCGTTGGGCAGTGCGGCGGTTCGCTTGCCGTAGTTTGCCGCACGGTTAAAGGTACTGCATCCGCCTGTGAACACACCGCCACGGTAGGTTCTGTTACGTTTTAATACAGTTAAAAAGCGGTTCAGAGCCCTTGCGGTTATTTGGTCAACCTCTTCGATGTCGTTGCCGAATTTTTCACAGTTTTTAAAATCGTGGAGGAGCTTCTCGTAGCCTTCAAAGTTTTTGCTGAGGGCATCTGTAAGCTCTGCCATTGTGTATTTCTTTTCGTCAAAAACAAGCCTTTTAACAGCGTACAGACTGTCGCCCGTGTCGGCAATGCCCTCGGCTAAAATCTGACCGTGGTTATAAAGGGGGCCGCCGTTTCTGTAATCCCGACCCTTTTCAAGGCACCCTGCAATAAGGCAGGAGCGAAGGGGATGGGGCTGGAACACACCGCGCATATGTTGCCATCTGTTGGCACTTGTGCAGGCGTTGTAGGTAACAAATTCAAGCTGGTCCATAAACGCCCGTTCAAATCTTTCGTAGGTGTCAAAGGTCTTCGGGTCGCCTGTTTCAACAGAAATTTTAGCACCGCTCATAGCGTCCGCACCGTTGTGCAGGGCAAACTCAAGGCACTTGGTGAAAATAACCTCACCGTCCTCAAGCCCCATATGACTCTTGCCGAAAATATCAATCTGATTGCAACCGTTCATACAGTAATCATGACTGTCCTTGGGGGGGATGCCGATTTTTTCAAGAGCCGCACAAACTACGTCGTCGTTATAGAGTGCGGGAAGACCCGTGCCCGTTGCAAGGGTGTCTGCAATGGCGTTCCAAAGAGCGTCGGGTGTGTTTTTGTGAACTCGGCAGGTGAGGTTGGGGGTCTGATAGCCCTTTTTTCTTACCATACTGAGGATTTCATAGGTTAACTCGTTGCTTTCGTCATTCCAATTTTCGTCGCTACCCGAAATGCAAAGGTTCCAAGAACGGTGGTCGTGGAAATATTCCCAAAGTCTGTCAAGCAGGTCAATAACCTCCTGCTTGTTTTCGGTTTTTTGGTATGCGGGGTACATATATTGGTCGAAGCGTCCGGGTGAGTCACTGCCGTCAAGGGCAAACACCAACATAAACGAGCACATAGCCGAGGTGAAATCGTAGGCGGGTTTTTGGGGCACCGCTTCAAATGCCCTTGCCATACGAAGATAAAATGCCTTGTCGGCTTCGTCGGTGCATTCCTCTGCATTTTTAAGTGCCGCCTTACGGTATCTTTCGCCGAATATATCGAATGCATCAAGAAGATACGAGCAGGAATTATAAAACCACGCTTCGTCGGGGTATTTGTCACGGTTTTCGGCAATAATCGAACGGATGTGGTCTGTTCCGTAATTTATAATTCTTCCGTAATCGGGGTTTGAGTGACCACCCCAACCGCCACCCCATTCGGCACCTGCATTATCGAGGGCGTCGGTGGTTTCGCAGTTGAGCATTCTTGATTTGCTTCTGAAAATATTAATTTCCTGAATGTATCTTTGTAAGGTATCCTTGTGCTCGGGGTATTCCTCGCAAAGCTTTAAAATGTTCTCGTCGGAAAACCAAAGTCCGTCAGAGGGGGAGTAGCCCGAGCTACCGTTTTTGGATATAAAGGCAGTTTCGGGAAGCAATTTGTTTGAAAATTTAATTTCAAGATTTTTGGATGCGTGAAGAAGGGCAAGACCTACTCTTTCACCAATTTCAAGACCCTCGTTTAAAAAATATCCGTAAAGGAAGGGGTCAATCTGCGCTAAGCCTGTCATAAATAAACCTCGTTATTTTGATACTTTAATATCTACGTTATGTGAATTGAAAATTGATAGCCAACGTGCAATTTCTTCATCGGTTGCACTGTCGTGGACGTATGAGGGAGTTGCACCTAAATTTTCGGCTTTACCTATGCCGAGGGTGTGGTAGGGCATAATCTCCGCGTATCGGTACTTACCCTTGTTAGCATTAAGGAAGTCGCAAAGCCTTGAAATATCCTCGTTAGAGTCGTTACAGTCGGGTATAAGGGGCAGTCGCAGAATAACGTCGGCACCTCTGTCAAAAAGATAGTTTAGGTTTGCCATAATGTGAGCGTTTTTGGCACCCGTTAACGCCTTATGTTTGTGGGGGTCAATGGCTTTTACGTCAAAAAGAAAGGTTGTGCCAAGGTCCGCCGCCCTTTGGTAAAAGTCAGGTGAACCTACACCGCAGGTCTCAATGGCAAGGGATACGCCCTGCTCCCTTGCAAGGGTGAGAAGCGCCAAGGTGAAATCAGGCTGGTATGAGGGCTCACCGCCCGAAACCGTAAGACCGCCGCCCGAGGTATCGTAAAAAATCTTGTCCTTTAAAACCTCGTCAAGAACCTCAGAAACGGTCATCTCCTTGCCAATTATTTCGTTGGCATTGTTAAGGCACTCTGTAACGCATCTGCCACATTTAACACAAGCGTTACGGTCAATTTTAAGTGAACCCTGCTCAGTTTCTCGTGCGGGGCAAAACTCAACACATCTGCCACAGGCTGAGCATTTGGCTTTGTTGAACGAAAGCACCCTTTCACGCTCAAGGCTTTCGGGATTATGGCACCATACACACCTGAGGGGGCACCCCTTCAGAAAAACACAGGTGCGAATACCGTCACCGTCGTGAATGCAAAATTTTTGTATGTTAAATACAATGCCCTTTTCCAATCTGCTCACCCACTTTCTTGTTTGATTATATCATTTGATATAACTAAATACAACCTAAAAATATTTTATAAGTGTGTTGTTTTTTCCTTCGGGAATGATATAATTATTTCAAAGAAAACTGATTTATCGGCAAGAAGGCCCTAATTATATCAGGGAGGTTCTTATGAAAAAATCCAAGAAAATAATTGCTGTTGTTACGCCCCTTGTGGCGCTAATAGTAGCGGGAGCCATTGCACTTTCATATTATTCACCGCTTTTTTTAAGGAGTGAGGATGAAATGATTCCTTTTACAAACACTTACGATATTCCCGAAACCATTCCCCAATATACTGCAATTTCCACCACCCCAAAAACGGATTGGACGGCAAAATGGATTTGGGATAAGGATAACCTTGCCGACAAAAACGTGTGGATGTGCTTTAACAAAAGCGTTACTGTTGATGAAGTACCCCAAAAGCTTATTGCCCATATTTCTGCCGATTCAAAATATTGGCTTTACGTAAACGGCGAGACGGTTGTTTTTGAGGGTAGCGTAAAGCGTGGCCCCGATAAAAACAGCGGTTATTATGATAGTGTGGACATTGCACCCTACCTTAAAGAGGGCAAAAACTCAATACGTGCGCTTGTTTGGTTCTTTGGTGATGATAAGAACTATTCATACAACAGTAGTGGTCAGGGTGGCTTCATTTTTGAGGCTGTTAACGAGGGTATAAATGTCGTATCAGATAAAAGCTGGAGTGTGAAAAGGCATTCGTCTTACGTGGATAGTGCCCTGTATCAGCCAAACTACCGACTGCCCGAGCATAGCGTTTTTTATGATGCAAGGGAGGAAATGAACGATTGGTTAAATGCCGATTACGACTTCTCATCATGGGAAAATGCAACGGAATATGCCCTCGGTGGTGAGGGTGCTTACGGTAAGCTTTACCCCCGAGGAATACCCCTTCTTAAGGATTACGGTCTTAAAAATTATGAGAATTCAGAGGCTTATGAAAATTACGAGGTAACTAAGCTTTTAGGTGAAAAAATTACCGTGGATATTCCCTACAACGCTCAGTTCACACCCTACCTTAAGGTCATAGCACCTGCGGGTAAAAAAATACGTATAACAACCGAGAATACTCCCATCGGTGCCGTTTCAACAACCTACGTAACCAAAGAGGGTGAGCAGGAGTTTGAGGCGCTGGGTTGGGCGAACGGTGAGCATATTACCTACAAAATACCCAAGGGCGTTACGGTTGTCGCTTTAAAATACCGTGAAACGGGCTACGACAGTTCATTCAGCGGTAGCTTTAGTTGTGACGATGAATTTATGAATACCCTGTGGCAAAAATCCTTACGTACCCTCTACGTTACTATGAGGGATAATTATATGGATTGCCCCGACAGGGAAAGAGCCCAATGGTGGGGTGACGTTACAAGCGAAATGTATATGACCATGTACTCTATGGACAGTAATTCATACCTTCTTTATCAGAAGGGTGTACAGGCAATGCTTTCACACACTGACGAAACTAACGTTTTGCAGACCGTTGTGCCCATAAGCGGTGATTATTTTGAACTTCCCGTTCAACAGCTCGGCGGTATTGTGGGCTTCCTTAATTATTACAAGTACACGGGGGATAGGGCATTTCTCGAAAAGGTTTATGAGCCCTCAATTAAATACATTAAGCTTTGGGAGATGGGCGAAAACAACCTTGTTGTTCACCGCGAGGGCTCGTGGGATTGGCCCGATTGGGGCGATAAAGCCGATATGACCGCTATAGAGAATGCGTGGGTTTACTATGCACTTTCATCTGTTGAGCAAATGGCAGAAATATTGGGCAAAAGTGATGACGTTGACTTTATTGCCGAAAGAAAATCCGCTATTGAAAAGGGATATAAGGCTCTTTGGACGGACGAGGGCTTTAAAAGTGACGATGCTAAAAATCCCGATGACAGAGCAAACGCCCTTGCAGTTCTGTCAGGTCTTGCAGGCAAGGAGCAGTACGGCACTATAAAAGCCGTTCTTACAACCACCAAAAACTCAAGCCCCTATATGGAGTACTACGTTCTTGAAGCCCTTTGTGAAATGGGCGAGTACGAGGCGGCTTATAACAGAATCAAGGACAGGTACGAGGGTATGGTGTATGCGGATTACTCAACCCTTTGGGAGTTCTGGGATGCTTGGCAGGGTACTAAAAACCACGCATGGAGTGGTGGCCCCCTTGTTATAATGAGTAAGCATTTTGCAGGTGTAACACCCCTTGAGGCAGGGTACGAAAGGGTCGAAATCAACCCACAGTACAGTTTGTCAGACACTATGAAGTGCACCGTGCCGAGTGTAAAGGGCTTAATAACCCTTGAATATAAAAATACCAACGAGGGCTACACCATAAGCCTTACCTTGCCCGAGGGTATGAATGCCGATTTATATATTCCTTCAGGAGCCAATGTAATTATTAACTCCGAGTCATATTATCAAAAAGGCGAGTATACAAAGGGCAGTGCGGGGAACGTTGAGATTACGGAAAAATAAATTGTATGAGAAAAGTAATTGTTATAGGTTGTCCCGGTAGCGGTAAAACAACCTTTTCGGAAAAATTGCAGAAAAAGACGGGGCTTCCCCTTTATTACCTTGATGCTATATGGCACAAGCCCGATAAAACACACATTCCCCGTGAGGAATTTGATGAACGTATAAAAGAGATTTTCAAAAGCCCTCGCTGGATAATTGACGGTAATTATAGCCGAACAATTGAAATTAGATTAAGGGAATGTGATACGGTATTTCTTTTTGATTTACCCACAGATGTCTGCTTGCAGGGTGCAAGGGATAGAGTGGGTAAGGGTAGGTACGATATGCCGTGGGTCGAGAAGGAATTTGACCCCGAGTTTGAAGCCTTTATAAAAGAATTTCCCAAGACTACACTTCCTAAAATGTACGCTTTGCTTGAAAAGTATAGTGAGGGAAGGAACATAATAATTTTCAAATCACGGCAACAAGCAGATGAATTTTTAATGCGATGAAAAAAGCAGGTTGTTTTTACAACCTGCTTTCTTTATTTTATTCTTCAATAACCTGATACGTTACGTCCTCAAACTGCATTGTAACCTCTTCACGGCTAAAGCCCTCAAGCTCGTATCTGTCGGAATAATAATTATATTTGTCAATACTGAACGTAACGTCATTCTTGCAAGTAATCATAGTGCAGCCTCGCTGTGAGCCCTGCTTATCAATACCTGAATATGCAAAATAGTCTATACTGTAGCCGTAGCTGAACGTAATGCCCTTGTACACAAAGGTGGTGTTGTTAATGTGGTCGTGACCGTTGTACATCGCCTTTGTTGAGCCAAGCTCAAGCATTTTTTCAAAAAGGTCATCCTCACCAAGACCGCAGTAAACCTGTCTGCCGCCCTCACCGATAATGCCTTCAATATATTCAAAGTTTTCGGTATCCTTGAAGCCGTTTTCCTTAAATTCAGTCCAGGCATCTGCCATTTCAGCCAAGGGAATGTGGAAAAAGGCGTGGGTCACAACCGTGGTAGCGTCCTTGTTGATTTTACGGTTTTCGCTATTCATTCTGTTGATTTCGGCTTCGTACCACTCAACCTGATTTGGGTGAATATTATCGTAAGTACCCTTAATGCTCTCAATAATATTATCCTTAACGTAGGCCTGTGAATCAATCATAATCATTGCCTGTGTAATTATGCCCTTTGAGTTTTTAACCTCAATAACGTGGTTGCCGTAGCCGTCAACGTCCTGGGGACCCGCACTGAAAAGGCAATGCTTGAAATCCTCGGACTCATAAAATTCTGCAACGGCTTCTCTGTCAAAATACGAGTAGGCTTCGGCATCGTGGTTGCCGAAGGTAACAGTCCAATAAACACCAAGGCTTTCCATTAGGTTAGCAAATGCTTTTGCACCGCTGTAATTGTTGAAGGTACCTGCAGTATAGGGTACGGGGAAGGCAATATCGCCCGTTGCAACAACAAGGTCGGGCTTTTCCTTGGTTACCATAGTGGCAATTGCATTAAGTGCTTGTTTATCCACGGCTTTTGAAAGAAAACCGCCGCCAATATGTATATCCGTAAGGTGCATTACCTTAAAATCACCGTCGGTTGTAAAATACCAGTAGCCCTTTTCATCCTTTTGGGGAACAAGCTGTTTTTCAAATTCTACTGTTTCATATTGGTTTCCTGTTTTGACAAGGGTTTTTACGCTTAAAAAGTTAAGCCACGCAATCAACAGGCAGAATACTATTAACAAGGATAAAATACTGATAATAATCTTCGGGGCTTTTTTCTTGCTTTTGTTTGCCATAATCCAACACACCTTTCGGGTTATATTATTACAATTATATCATCAGGGTAAAATAAAAAGCAACAGGTAACTGTTGCTTTAAATAAAATTTATACGTCGATTTCATATTTGCCGTCAATTAAAATGTAATTTACCTTGTTCTTTTTTGCAAGACTAAGGTTTTTCTTGTTTTCGGCAATTGCATTTTCAATTGTGAAGTCTGAGTCGTCAAGACGGTTTTCAATCACACTTGCATATTTTTTTATATCATCAAAGTGGTTGTTAATATACTCCTCGCTCATTACAAGGCAATAGTAATGTATTTCTTCAAGATATTCTTTTGAAAAATCCTTTGCCCAGTCAAAGGGGATATAGCAGCCCTCTACAATTAAATTCTGCTTATTTTCAACGGCGGTTTTAATAATTTCACGAACAATGGGCCATAAATAAGCGGTCAAGTCACCGTCATCACTCAAGGGTGTAAGCTCCGTATTCCCGCTACGGATTAACCCCATTTTAAGATGGTCCATTGAAATATAAGGATATTTGTATTTTTCAAGCAGCTTTTGTGCAAGTGCGGTCTTTCCCGTGTGGGAGGCACCCGTAATTAAAATAATCATTTTTGACCCCTTGTAAAATTATTTATAATGCTTTTTTTAATGCAACGTGGGGCTTGTTTTCTTCAAGGTACGCTTCACCGTATTGGGTGTAGCCTAATTTTTTAACGTAAAATTCAACTACCTGAACCTGACCCGAAATAAAAACCTCTTTGCCACCCATTTTTTTGATTTCTTTTTCGGCTTCAGTTACAATTTTTATGCCAAGACCCTTGCCACGGTGGGGCTTCAAAACGGCAATTCGTCCCACGTGGTGGCAGTTAACCTCGTTATCCCAATATAGACGGCAGGTTGCAATGGCTTCACCATTTTCAAATATAACAATATGCTTGGCAATATCGTCGTTTTCATCGTATTCCTTTTCGAAGCCCTGCTCCTGAAGGAATACCGTTTCACGTATGAACCTTGCCTCGTCGGGGATTTTGTCAAAAATCTTAATATCCATAGTAACCACCTGCTTTAGCTTTTCTGACTAAATTATATCAAGCATCGGGCTCCTTTGCAATAAGATTATGTTATTTATCCTTTATGGTGTTTATGGCACTTTTTTCAAGTCTTGACACCTGTGCCTGCGATATGCCTATTTCCTCGGCAACCTCCGTTTGTGTCATACCTCTCATAAACCGCATTGAAAGTATCTTCTTTTCTCTCGGTGGCAGTTTTTTCAGTGCCTCTTTAATGGAAATTTCGTCAATCCAGTCACCGTCACTTTCATTGTCACCCAATTGGTCCATAAGGTAAATGGTGTCACCGCCGTTGGAGTAAACGGGCTCGTAAAATGACACGGGCTCAACAATGGCTTCAAGAGCAATAACTATTTCACTTTTGGGTTTGCCAAGCTCCTTTGCAATTTCTTCAACCGTGGGCTCACGGTCAAGGGTGTTGCTTAGTCTTTCGCGAGCCTGCATAGCGTGGTAGGCAGTATCCCGCATTGAACGGCTCACTCTCACGGGGTTGTTATCCCTTAAATATCTTCGCACTTCACCTATAATCATCGGCACGGCGTAGGTAGAAAAGCGCACGTCGTGGCTTGTATCAAAATTATCAATGGCCTTCATAAGACCGATACAGCCTACCTGAAAAAGGTCGTCAAGGTTTTCGCCACGGTTTGCAAAACGCTGTATCACACTTAGTACAAGCCTCAGGTTTCCCATAACAAGGGTTTCGCGGGCGTACTTGTCACCGCCTTTTGCCTTGTCAATTAAAGCACACTTTTCTTTTTCTGTAAGAACCTTTAAGGTAGAGGTGTCAATTCCGCAAATTTCAACTTTATTAAAATACATTCAGGCACTCCTCGGTTTAAGTTTTTCAATAAAAGTATTGCCTGAAAAAATTAGTGTAATCATTTGTTTAATAACAAAAAAATAAATGAAATTCACATGGTGTTACTTGACTTTTTTACTACTTGTGTTATAATTGATACATAATATATTTTCGGGAGGATTTTAAAATGAAAAAAGTTTTAAAAATCGTCGGCATTATTGCAGCAATCGCAGCAGTGGCAGCAGCAATCTACTTCATTATCCAGAAGATTAAAGCTAAAAACGCTCCCCAGGGCTACGACGAGGATAACTACGTTTCCTGCTCATGCCTTGATGAAGATTTCGTTAGCGAAACAGTTGCAGAATAATTTTTGAATATTTATACCAAAACCCCTCAAACTATTTTTACCATAGTTTGAGGGGTGCTTTTTTTGATTTTTTTAAAAGCCTTTATTGTTGGCGGTCTCATTTGTGTTATCGGTCAGATTTTAATTGATAAAACCAAGCTTACTCCCGGCAGAGTGTTGGTTCTTTACGTTGTTGCAGGTGTGATTTTGGGTGGAGTCGGTCTTTTCGAGCCCATCGAAAAATTTGCGGGTTCGGGTGCTACGGTTCCGCTTTTGGGCTTTGGCGCCGCTCTTGCCAAGGGTACTGCCGAGGCAATTGCCGAAAAAGGGTGGCAGGGTATATTGACGGGTCCACTCACGGCAGGTGCAGGTGGAATTACCGTTGCGGTTCTGTGTGGCTTCATAATGTCCTTGATAGCAAAACCTAAATCTAAATAATTTAACAAAAACTTAACATTGTTATGTGAAAATAATGGTATATTCCTATTGGAGGTTTTTGGTATGGTTTATATTTTAATTGTCGAAGATGACGTTAACTTCAATAATGTGGTTTGCTCCTACCTTAATAATAACGGCTATACCGCCGTGGGCTGTCACAGTGCAGCAGAGGCTCTTGACCAGATGGAAAAGATGTCCTTTGATATGATAATTTCAGATATTATGATGAAAAATATGGATGGCTTTGAATTTGCGGAGCAGGTGCGCCTTGTTAATAAGGATATTCCTATTCTTTTCCTTACGGCACGTGAGGATTTGCAGTCCAAGGAAAAGGGCTACAAGCTCGGAATTGACGATTACATAGTAAAGCCCGTTGAAATGAAGGAAATGCTTTTCAGGATAGAGGCTATTTTAAGAAGGGCAAATATTGCCAATAAAAAGAAAATCGTTGTGGGTAATCTTGTGTTGGATTCTGCCGAAACTGCCGCATACGTCAACGGCGAAAACATCGGTCTTTCCGTTAAGGAGTTTAATATATTATTCAAGCTTCTTTCTTACCCCAAGCGTACCTTTACCCGCACACAGCTTATGAATGACTTTTGGGGCTACGAAACGGAGAGTGCACCCCGAACGGTTGACGTGTGCATCACCAAGCTCAGAAGCAAGCTTTCCGTAAGTCACGACGTTGAAATTGTAACCGTGCACGGTCTCGGCTACAAGGCGGTGATGCTTGTATGAAGCGTGTTAAAATTGAACGTTTTGAACGTGACGAGCGTCTTAGCTTCTGGCGAAGCTTTTTCTACGAGTTCAATATGGTTTTTCTTATTATACTTGTTAACGGTGCGGGACTTGTTGCAATTTTCAATAATATCGCATTGAATGAGTACAAGGTGTACATAAAATACACCATAATTATCGGCTACCTTCTTTTTGGTTGCCTTGTTTCAAGTGCCTTGGTTTACCTTATTCGTGCCAGGGGACAGACCATTAAAATGCAGAATATCTGTAAAGCGGCACAGATGGTTGCGGCAGGTGACTTTTCGGTGCGACTTGACGTTTCCAAGGACAAAAAGCGCAAGAACGAATTTGATATTCTTAAAGAGGATTTTAATACCATGGTTACGGAGCTTGCCTCCATTGAAGCCCTTAAGGACAATTTCGTTGCGGACGTTTCCCACGAAATAAAAACACCCTTAAGCGTAATTCAGGGTTATGCGGATTTATTGCAGACAAGGGGTATAAGCGACGAGCAACGTAGCGAATACATAAGGCTTATTTCCGAGCAGATTAATAATCTTACCAATCTTGTTACCAACATACTTAAGCTTAATAAAATTGAAAGTAAAGAAATTGTCTGCAAGGAAAAATTCTCCTTGGATGAGCAGATGCGCTTCTGCATACTTGCCCTTGAGGATTTAATTAACGAAAAGGAAATTGAAATTGAAGCAAATCTTGACGAGGTCGAGATTAACAGTGACCCTGTTTTGCTCGAGCTTGTTTGGAATAACCTTTTTTCAAATGCGCTAAAGTTTACTGACAAGGGTGGTAAAATATCTTTTTCGTTAAGTGACCAGGGCAACGTGGTAATAGCAACCATCAGGGATACGGGTTGCGGTATGAGTGAAGAAACCTGCAAACGTATTTTCGACAAATTCTATCAGGGCGATACCTCTCATTCTCAGGAGGGCAACGGTCTTGGACTTGCCCTTGTTGACAGAGTTGTGGCATTGCTTGATGGCGAGATAATCGTTTCAAGCTCCTTGGGTCACGGCTCCGAGTTTAAAATAATTCTTGAAAACGTATAATAATTTAGCGTATTTCATTTCAGGGTGATGTGGATGAAAAGAATTATATCCTTATTTTTAGTTATAATCGCCGTGATGGGCGTGGGCTTTGTTTTGCCCGTAACGGCGGAGGATAGCAATGCCCCGAGTGCTACCGAGGGCTTTGTTACACAGCCAACCGAACCAACAATCGAGTCGGCTACAGAAAACACTACCGAGCCAACAACCGAGCCCGTTCCCTTAGCGGGTGCGCCCGTGTTAAAAAGTCTTAGTAATGCCAACGGCGGTCTGCTTCTTAAATGGGGCTCTGCCAAAAATGCCAAATCATACCGAGTTTACAGATGTGCCAAGGGCGAAAAGGGTTGGACTTTTATAGGTAAAACAACCGCTCTTTCATATACCGACAAAAACGTAAAAAGCGGCATGACCTATAAGTACACGGTTCGTTCCGTAAATGAAGCGGGGCGTGGCGGTTACGATAAAAAGGGCATAACCATTTTAAGGCTTGATTCACCGAGCAATATAAAATACACCAATGCCAACGGTGGAATAAAGGTTACGTGGAAAACCGTTAAGGGTGCCAACGGCTACAGAGTTTACCGCCAGACCACGGGTCAGACTGATTGGACATACCTTAAAACTGTTAAGACCAATGAATACGCTGACAAAGCAGTTTCAAGCGGCACACAGTACAGATACACCATAAAGGCTACGTATTCCAAATATTATAGCGGTCACCGTACTGACGGTGCAATGCTTAAATATCTTGCAAGACCTGTTACCCAAAAGGTTGTTACCTATCCTGACAACCTTGTTTTCAGTTGGGGTAGCGTAAAGGGTGCTTCGTTTTATAGGGTTTACCGCCGTGGTGTGGGTGAGGGCTGGTCCCGTTTAGCCGACGTGAAGGGCACAAGCTACACCGACAAAACCGTTAAAAAGGGCGAAAAGTACAGGTATACCGTCAAGGCTTTTTCGGGCTCCTTTACAAGTGCCTACGATAACGACGGTGTGCTTCTTAAATATATGGCAGTCAACGGTCAGACCGTGTACGGCAAAAATGCTAAGTACACAAAGCCCGGCACAATCAACAAGCCCACTGTTATTAAGATTGATAAGAATAATTGGAATCTTACGGTTGTAAATTCAGGTTATCGCATACCCTCTGATTATAAGCCTGATTTGGTTTACGTGTGCGGCAGTAGTGAGCGACTTGACAGAAATGTAGCGGTACAATACGAAAAAATGTACAAAGCCGCCGCTAAAGAGGGGGTATATCTCACACCCTGCTCGGGCTATCGCTCATACGATTTGCAGGAGCGTAATTATAACCGAAAGGTTCAGTATTATAAAAATCAGGGCTATACAACTGCACAGGCAAAGGTTAAGGCGGCAACAATAATTATGCCTCCGGGAAGCTCCGAGCACAATTTGGGTTACGCTATGGATATTGTTTGTGTTGAAGAATATTTTGAGGATAGCAAGCAGTTTAAGTGGCTTCAGAAAAACGCCGCAGATTATGGCTTTATCCTCAGATATCCTAAGGATAAGCAGAATATAACCAAGGTTACATACGAGCCATGGCATTGGCGCTACGTGGGTGTTGAAGCGGCACAGGCAATGAAATCAAGCGGTCTCTGCCTTGAGGAATATATGGGCGTTACGAAGTAAAATGGTTCGCATTAACTAAGTTTGAAAGAACAACCAACCGCCGTAGGGGCTATGCTTGCATAGCCCGAAAAAAACTCAATTTATTTCGCTTTGCGAAACAAGTTTTTCTACAAAATACTATCTGGGCTTATAAAGTTAAATGAAAAGAGGACGAAAGATGAATAAACGTTTTAAAAAATACATACCCGCATTGATTTTGTGTTCGCTGTTGATTATAGATTTAATTGTAATGGCGTGTATGACGTTTTACCAAGTTTCATACGATTACACCTCCGCTGAATCAACTACAATATATGACATTTTTTCAGATTCGACTTTACAGGGAGCATCTTATTATTTGAATGGTACAGGCGATATTGATGACGAAAGTTTAGAGTTAACGAAATTGTTATCAACTGCTTCCGTGAAAAAACAAAGCAAGCTGAAATCATATTTGCATTTGTTTACTCTCGGTAAAAATGATTTTGTGTTATACGGTAAAATTGTTTATAAAAACAATGCTTCTAATGACAGTAAATATGTTAAACTTTACGTAAAAAACAATGTGGTGTACGTTCTTTCTATCAATGAGTTGGAAACGTATCCTCAAAAAGAGTTTTGTGTTTATACAATCGAAGATCAAACTTTTGCAACCGAACTTTTGGAATACAAAGCTACTGATAATAAATATTACATTTATTGTCCTACGTGGCTGAATGATTTAATGAGTTTTAATTCAAAGGGAAAGGGATTTGTTTTTGCTCTATTATTAGAACTTATTGTTGTTATTGTGTCGTTTAAAGTTTTTGTATTCAATAAAAAAACTCGCTCAAAGAGTAATTCAAAACAACTCAAGAAAAAGTAAGACAAGGGACGGTACTATGTCTCGGTCTCAATAGTCTTAAAATCTTCTTGAATCAGCATTTTTTGAAATAGGATTAAGAGATTGCTTGCGAAGCCTTGCCTTCCTCCTTACGCAGGAAGGCAAAGCTTCGCGTTTTAGTGTCAATCATAGAACCGTCCCCTGATTGATTCCAGGTTATCTGCGGAGGGTGTGTGTCGTTTGTAAAACTATATTTTCTTGTGTTCATATCCAATTGTTACAAAAAACGGTACAAAAATTACAATACGGAACTTTTTAATGAATTATTTGCTATATTACAGTAAAGAAATAAATGAAAGTTTTTTATAACTAAACAGGAATGGTTTTTGATTTAGTGGAGAAAGGAGTTAGGTTATGAACATGGTTTTTGTTTTGTTTTTAAGAATAGTTGTTTTTGTTCTTTCGATAAGCGGAATAGGTAGCGGTATTGCGGGGCTTGTGTTGACCCGCAAGAAGAAAACTATGCTGAAAAGTGTTTTTGTTGTTTTGATTGTTCTGCCTTTTATACTGCCTTTCACTACTTATATGAGCGGAACATTCAGGAAAGCACCGCTTAATTCTGATTGCTTGAATGATATTTCAACAGCTATAAAAAACGTTGAAAATGTAAAGGGGGGAGATTATTTCCTTAATGAAATAACTTATCTGAATGACTCATCTGCATTAAGTGCGGATTTTAACAGAGTTGATAGTTGCACAATTACGTTGCTTCAGGATATTAACTCGTTGGACGCTTCTGATGTGTTGGATGAATACACATTTATTGATGAGATTTTCGGAAAAAAAGAAGAAATAAGTAATGGTGTATTTGTGTGTTCTGCCGTATGGAGTGACAGAAACAGTCCGTATGAGGTTGTTGTTCATTGTGGTTATGACGGCACCATATTTTATGATGATTTAAACGGCAATGTTTATAGGATTGATTACTATGTTTCAAGAAACTCTGATAAAATTTTAGGTTTTGTTTATGCACCTCCCATTATAGGATGCTGTGATTTAGCTGAGATTATAAATTCTGAGCAAGGTTTTGTAATGGTAGGCGACGAGTGGGTTGAATGTTGATAATAGGGCAGAACAATCAGGGGACGGTTCTATGATTGACCACTGAAACGCGGAGCCTTGCCTTTACTTTATTTTACAATCGGCTCTGCCCCTTTAATTTTGCATTCTGCATTCTGCATTTTGCATTTTATAATCGGAAGCGTAGCTTCCCCGATAATTACGCATTCCGCATTACGAATTACGCATTAAAAAAATATGAACACCCGACTACGTGAATTTCACTTTCCGTAGTCGGGTTTCCCTTTTATTAATATTTTACATCTTGTAATTTTTTAGTATATTTATTATACTTATCTATATATGCATTTAAGAGGTGAGGTAAGTGTCAAGGTACGGTCTTGATTTAAGACAAAAGAATAAGGACCCCAAAAAGCGTAACGTATTGTTGGTGTGTTTATTCCTGTGCTTCGTTGTGGTTCTCGGTTCCGTTTCCACTTTGTTGCTGTGGCGTTCTTTGGACTATGATTTTAATAACCTTTTTGTTCGCGGTGACGTTACCACCACTAAGGTTGTAACAATCACCGACGTTGCAGAAAATGAATATTCAGGGGAATACGTTTTTCTTGTAAGCGTCACTTCGGACGATGGCAAGCAGGCACTTTTCCACAACCTGATTTGTGTTGACCTTTCCGAAAAGACCTTCAGGGTTGTTCCTGTTGATGGTGGCATTGCCGATGCCGACACGGGGCTTACCTGCGACGAGCTTTTGGTGCAGAACGGTGTTAAATCCCTTGTGGGATTTTTAAGCGAGTATTATTCAACCGACATTAATAAATTCGTGCTTTTTACCGAAAGTGGTTATAAATCATTCTTCAGGGCAATGGGTGATATAACTATTAAGGTTTCTGAGGATATCTCTTACGATACGGACGATATGTTCCTTGAATTGAAGCGTGGCGAAAATACACTTACCCCCGATAAAACCTATAAGTATATGAAGTACCTTTGCGAAACCTGTGACGGCTACGAAAGGGCAAAGGCAAATGCAGAGATTGTTGTGGCGGCATTCAACGCCTATTATACTGCCGACAGGTTCAACTCTGCCGACAATACCTTTTCAATCATAATTGACTACTGCTCAACCGATATTTCAATTGTGGATTTTACAAACGCCAAGGATGAAATGAAGTATCTTATTCCCAAAACCTCAAAGGAAAAGCTTAAGGTTTTTGTTTCCGATAATATAAGAAGCGAGTTGACTACTGATGAGCAAAACTAAAAAGAACGGCAAAAAGGGTACGCTTGCGGCAATAGTGGCTTTAGTTGTGGCTTTTGCTATTTTTGTAAGCGGTCTTGTTGTTGTGTTTTTGTATAATGCCGTTTTAAAGCCCACTGATTTTAATAATATTTCAATTCCCGTCAGTGGTGAGGGTACGGGCTATTACAGGCATAATTATTTCGAGCTTAACGAAAGTGAGCAAAGACTTTATTCCGTTATAATGCAAAGCATTTATACCCAACCCGAGCGTATTGAGGTTCCCGAGCTTAACGGTGGGGATTTAACCAAGGTTTTTAAGGCTATTTCTCACGATAATCCCGATTTGTTTAATCTGGGTCTTAACTGCTCACTTTACACCGAAGGGCTTAAAACCTATTTTGAATCTGAATATATTATTTCTTATGATGATTATTCAGCTAAGCTGCAGGAGGTTAAGGGTATAGCATCCGCTATAGTTGACGGCGCTTCTGTTTATACCTCCAATTACGAAAAGGAAAAGTACGTTCACGATTACATAATTAACCATTGCTCCTATGCAGAGCCTGACGAGAGTCTTATGGCAAACACCAGTTACGGTTGTCTTGTTGAGGGTCGTGCCTCCTGCGAGGGCTATTCACGTGCTTTTCAGTATATTATGAGTATGCTTAATATCGAAAACCGTCTTGTTACGGGCGAGTCTGCAGACGACGGCGTTAACTACGTTAACCATATGTGGAACTACGTGCTTCTTGACGGCGAAGGCTACTTTGTGGACCTTACGTGGGATGACCCCAGAGCAGAGGGTAACGTGCTTCGCCATACTTATTTTAACGTTAACACAAACGATATTCTTGTTAAACACAGGAATATTGCTCAGAGCATACCCTTGACCACAAGCACAAGGTATAATTATTTTGTTTACGAAAATGCGTATATTGACATGGGTTCGGGCGAGGCCTTCGAAACCAAGGTGTATACGGGCGTTTATACCGCTTTACAAAAGCAGTATAGCTGTGTTGAATTCCGCTTTACCAATAAAGCGGTTATGGAACAGGCTAAAAACACCCTTTTCAACGAGGGTCTTATATATAATGTATATAATGAAATCGGCTTCGTTCCCGAAACGGGCGATGCAAAGGTGTACTACAGTACGGATGATATAATGAATACAATTTGTTTGTTCTTTTAATTGAGGTGCGTTATGGATAAAGAAAAAATAGAAAGAGCGGTCCGAGATATTCTTGAAGCAATAGGTGAGGACCCCGACCGTGAAGGTCTTATTGAAACTCCCAGAAGGGTTGCTAATATGTACGAGGAGGTTTTCTCGGGACTTAGCGAGGATGCTCACGACCACCTTAAGCTTTTTAACGAAAAGGGTAACGATGAGCTTGTAATAGTCCGTGATATACCTCTTTACTCAATGTGTGAGCATCATCTTTTACCATTCGTGGGTAAGGCTCATATTGCCTACATTCCCTCCGACGGCAAAATTATAGGTCTTTCAAAGCTTGCTCGTATAGTTAACGTGTATGCTAAAAGACCTCAGGTGCAGGAACGTCTTACTACACAGATTGCGGATTTCCTGTATGAGGAGTTAGAGGCTAAAAGTGTAGCGGTTCTTATTCAGGCAGAGCATCTTTGTATGACAATGCGTGGTGTTAAGTCCGCAGGTGCCGTAACACAGACCTCGGCTTTAAGAGGAATGGCACGAAAGGATGCACGTACACGTGCCGAGGTAATGTCACTTCTTTCAGGTGGTAAATAATGTTTTCTTTTAAAAGGTTAATTGATGAAGCCAAGCGCCCCTTGGTGATGGGTATACTCAACGTTACTCCCGACTCCTTTTCAGATGGCGGCGAGGCATTCAATATCGACGACGTAATTGAAAAAGTAAATACCATGTGCTATGAGGGTGCCGACATTATTGATGTCGGTGCCTGTTCTACCGCACCCCAAAATAAAATTATAGGGGAAGCAGAGGAGCTTGAACGACTTAAAAAATTCCTGCCCAGTATAATCAAGGCTTCAAGGGTTCCCGTGTCGCTGGATACCTTAAGACCCGCCGTTGCAGAGTATGGGCTTAGCGTGGGTGTAAGCGTTATTAATGATGAAAGCGGTTCCTTTGAACCTGCTATGGCAGAGCTTGTAAAAAAGTATAGCTGCGGTTGGATTTTTATGCACACGGGCGGTCTTTCCTCGGGTGAGGTGGGGCAATACCATAGTGGTGTTGTAAAAGACGTTACCGATTTCTTTGAGAATATGAAAAGGTCTGCTGTGTCATACGGCTTAAATGCCGAGCAACTTGCCTTTGATTGCGGTATAGGTTTCGGCAAAGCAAGGCAGGATGATTTAACACTTCTTAATTCCTGCGAAGAGCTTTCTCAATATTCGCCCTTACTCGTGGGTGTTTCCCGCAAAAGGATAATCGGTGAAATAACGGGTGCCGAAAATCCCAAGGAGCGTCTGTGGGGTAGCGTAGGTGCGGCACTTGTTGTAGCATCCAAGGGTGCAAAAATTCTTCGTGTTCACGACGTTAAGGCTACGGTTGATGCGCTTAAGGTTTCTGAAGCTATAAAAAGGGGAGTGTTATAATGGAAAAGATAATTATAAAAGGCTTAAAGCTTTTTGCATATCACGGCGTTAATCCTGAGGAAAAGGTTGACGGTCAGAACTTTGTTCTTGATATTACTACGGAGCTTGATGCTCAGATGGCAGAGTCAAGCGATAATGTTGATAATACCGTGAGCTACGCTAAAATCATAAAAACAGTCAGGGCGGTATTTACCGAAAAAAGCTACGACCTTATTGAAACCGCCGCAAATGTGGTTGCTACCGAGATTATGAACACCTATCCTGCATTGCAGAAGGTAACGGTTCTCCTTATGAAGCCCGAGGCACCCGTAAAGGCGGATTTTGAATACGTGGCTGTGGAAAAAACAATAACACGAGACAGAATGACGGAGTGATACGATGAAGGCTTTAATAGGTATCGGCACAAATATCGGTGACAGGTACGAGAATATTCAGAATGCAGTTAAGGCACTTTCTCTCATTCCTGGTGTTGAGGTTCTGCGTGAGTCATCAATTTACGAAACGGACCCTTGGGGCTATACGGACCAACCGGGCTTCTATAATAATGTAATAGAGGTGGAAAGCGAAAAATCCCCTCAGGCATTGTTGGGTGTTTGCCTTGGTATTGAGGCAGGTATGGGCAGGGTGAGGCAGTTCACCTACGGTCCGCGCATAATTGATTTGGATTTGTTGTTATGTGAAAACGAAGCCTCCGACACTGAGGAATTGCGCTTACCCCATCCCTTAATAGGGGAGCGTGACTTCGTACTTGTGCCCCTTAAGGAGCTTTTTGATTCTATGGATATATACGGCTGTAACTATTCCGAGGAGTACGAAAAAGTGTGCAAAAATACCACTGCAAAAAAAGTTGAAAAAAGTTGAAGAAAGTTCTTGACATTTGCTGAATGGTGTTGTATAATTCATTCTCGTTGGCGTCGAGATGACCCGAAGAAATATCTTCGAATCATTAAATTAATCCACGACATCGCAACACCCGGGAGGGTGGAAAAGATTGCGAAAAAAGATTAAAAAAGATGTTGACAAGAGAAGATGATTGTGATATTATCTTAAGGCACTCTTGAGAGGGGAGCTTCGAGAGAGAGCAAACGAACCTTGAAAATTAAACAACGATTAAAGAAAAAACCCTTGAGATTTTTTTGAGCGCAAATAATTGCGAAAGTAAACCGGACTTAGAAATAAGTTAAACGGAAAAGATACGTC
>JAFYLQ010000005.1 GCA_017550105.1 Clostridia bacterium
ATGTACAAGGACTCTCGCTAATGAGGGTGCATCATAATATGGGAGGGTCTTTTTTATGAGCAAAAAAGGCATAAAGGTCACCTCCGTTACCTATGCAATGAAGGGGCGCGACCTGTTGCAGAAAAATGGTTATAAAGCTTATCTGACCCGCAATCCTCATCCTGAAGATGATGAGGGCTGCGGTTATGTTATTTATGTGAATAATCCGGATAAAAAATGCTATGAAATTTTAAAAAGAAACAATATAAAGGTTACGGGTACGGTTGATTTGGGGGATGCTTTATGATTTATCTTGATAATGCGGCGACAAGCTATCCGAAGCCTCGAACCGTTGTAAATGCAGTGAAAAATTCATTTATAAATTACGGTGCAAATCCCGGCAGAAGCGGTCATAAATTATCTGTTAAAACCGCCCTTGAGGTTTACGAAGCCCGTGAAATTCTTAATGAATTTTTTGATGGTTACGGCGGAGAATTTGTGTCGTTTACGTCAAATTGCACAGAGGCTTTGAACGTTGCAATAAAAGGGGTTCTGACCAATGGCGACCACGTTGTGATTTCATCTTTTGAGCACAATTCGGTTACAAGACCATTGCATTTTTTAAAAGAAAAAGGCTTGATTTCTTACTCGGTTTTTGATGTGTGTGACAGTACCGAAAAAACAATTGAAAACTTCAAAAATGCTATAAAACCCAACACAAAATTAGCGGTTGTTACAGCGGTTTCAAACGTTTTCGGCAGGATTTTACCACTTGAAGAATTGGGCGAAATTGCCAAAAATAAAGGGGTTTTATTCTTCGTTGACGGTGCTCAGGGAGCGGGAATTATACCCATAAATATGAAGAAAATGAATATTTCCTGCCTGTGTATTCCGGGTCACAAGGGTCTTTTAGGGCCTATGGGAACGGGAGCAATTCTGCATAACGGAATGAATTTTTTGCCGCTTATACAGGGTGGCACGGGCTCACGCTCCTTTGATTTATTACAGCCCTCGGAATACCCCGATAGACTCGAAAGCGGCACCTTAAACGTACCGGGAATCTGTGGTCTTAAAGAGGGGGTAAGGGTTGTAAAATCAATGGGTGTTGACAGGATTTTTGAGGAAGAAAATTTTATTTGTAACGAGATTTTTAAGGGTCTGAAAAATATTAAAAATGTGAATTTATATGAAGAAAACAGGATGAAAAACAACTACGCTCCCGTGCTGAGCTTTAATATAGAGGGTAAGCATAGTGAGAGTGTTTCTGCCATACTCGACAAGCATGGTATTGCAGTAAGAGGGGGCTTTCATTGTTCTCCTCTTGCACATAATTTTATGGGTACTAAGCAAACGGGTACAGTAAGAATTTCTCCCTCCGTCAGAACTGATAAAAAAGATATAAATATTCTATTAAATTTAATAAGAAAAATTGCATTTAATGAATTTATATGATATAATTACAATATATTTGTTAAAATCGTCATAGTTATAAAATTTTTAGGCAAGGGAGCATTAAACAATGGAAGTTATATCAGGTTATTTTGATAAGCTTGCGGGTGCTATAATGAGCTTTAACTTTTTGTCGGATATACTCGACATTTTGCTCGTAGCAATCGTAATTTACGAGGGCATCAAGCTTATGCGCGGTTCCCGTACATTCCAGCTAATAAAGGGCATCGCATTCCTTGCGGTTATTTATTTGCTCGTTAAGGTTTGTCAGATGGAAGCAAGCGAATACCTTTTATCTGTGCTTTTCGAAAACGGTCTTATTATTCTTGTTGTTCTGTTTTCACCCGAGCTCAGAAAAATACTTGAAAAATTCGGCAAGCAGTCACTTAAGGGCTTCTCCATTTTCAATTTCAGAAATAGCGTTGATTACGAAAAAACTATCAATAACACGGTTAATGATTTTTGTAAGGCTTCTGCAGATATGAGCGAAAGCAAAACAGGTGCTCTTGTGGTATTTGAACGAGGCGACTCTTTACAGGAAATTGCCGAAACAGGCACAATCGTTGACGCCAAGTCCTCTGCAGAGATGTTTAACTCACTTTTCTTCAAAAACTCCGCATTACACGATGGTGCAGTGGTTGTAAGAGAGGGCAGAATCTTTGCAGCAGGTTGTATCTTACCCCTTACTCAGAATAATTCCCTTGATTCAGATTTAGGCACACGCCACAGAGCCGCTATCGGTATGAGTGAGCACGGCGATGCGGTTGTGGTTGTGGTTTCTGAAGAAACAGGTCAAATTTCAGTTGCTAAAAACGGTACGCTTTCAAGGGACGTTGCTCACGGTGAGCTTCGTGAAATTCTTTTAAGTGAGCTTTTACCCTCAAACGAAAAATTAAAGCCCGTTGAAAAAATCAAAAATAAAGCAAAAAAAGGCGGTGATAAGAATGAAAACAAAAAAGCGTAAATCACTTTTTCAAAACAATATCTTCGTTTTTGTTCTTTCACTGTTTATCTCGGTTTGTATATGGCTTCTTGTTGTAATAAACGTCAGCCCTCAGACAACAAGGGTTATTAAGGACGTTAAGGTTACAATCGACGATACCGTGCCTTCGCAGTTCGGTCTTGAGGTTTTCGGTGAGTCTGAGTTTACCGTTGACGTTACCGTAAAGGGTAAAAAGTATCAGATATCTACGGGTAACCTTTCGGCCGAGGATATCGTTGTTACCGCAGTTACAACAAACGTTGATGCACCGGGCTTCAGAACCCTGCAATTAAGGGCTGAGCCTGTTAACGAAAACGCTTCTTACACAATATCCTCTGTTTCGGCTAAAACTGTTGACGTTTACTTTGACACAGCCAAAACGGTTCAGTTTGTTGTTGAGCCCAAGGTTGTTACTGATGGGTTCTCGGTTGTTGAAGACGGCTTCACCTGTGGTGAGGTTACGTCCTCTGAAAAATCCGTTGTTATTTCAGGTCCCTCAACACAGATTAACAGGATTGAAAACGTGGTTGCAGAATGTGTTCTTGAAAAATCACTTAATTCAAACTACTCTGTTGAGACCGCAATTGTACCTCTCGACGATAAAGGTAAGAGCGACTTTGACTATCTTACCTTAAGCGTTGACAAAACTGTTGTAGCCGTTCCCGTTCTCAGGGTTAAGACGGTAGATACTGCGGTAAGCTTCAAAAACATTCCTAAAAATTATATTGAAAGCCCCTTGAATTATAAGGTTTCGCCTGCGAAGGAAACCTTCAACATATTTGTTGACCAATATGAACAGATAACAAGCTACGACGTGGGTATTATCGATTTTAAAGCTCTTTCACCTACCAATAACAGGTTTGTATTTTCTTCAGAAAAGCTTCCCGTTGCGGATAGTGCAGTTAAGGAATTTATAGTTACCGTTGATATGAGTGATTTTTCACAGGAATACGTCAACGTGTCTGAGGATAAAATCAAAATCAACAATCCCGATAATCTGGATTACACTCTTTCGTATTATCCCAATTCGGTGGTTGTTGTTGGTCCCGATGCAGAGCTTCAGGGAATAACCAAGGATAAAATTTACGTAGAAATCGACCTTTCTCAGGTTGAAATCAAAGAAGGGGAAACAGTTACAATCCCCGCACTCATAACTGTCGAAAGCGACTCGTGTTGGGTTTACGGCACTTATGACGTTGAAATAACTTTTTAAATGATATTGAATTAAGGAGGGCAAAATGAATATAAAAAAAATAACGGCATTATTAATGACCGCAATTCTTGTGATTATGTGTTCAGGCTGCTCTCTTGATTTCTTTTCGGTCGAGAGTCTGTTGGCACCACCCGTGCAATCGGGTAAGAATGGCGAGGTTCAAAAGGCCTTTAACACACTTATGAAGGATAAAAAGGTTCAGTTAAAAACACCCGCTTCAGGTGATTATCAAACGGCGTTCGTGCTCTACGATATTAACGCCGACGGTATTGACGAGGCCTTCGTATTTTATTCCGACGCTTCCGTTGAATCAACCTTAAGAATGGCTTTACTTGAATGCATTGATGATGAGTGGATTATTGCTACGGATATCAAGGGTGCAGGAAGCGGTGTTTTTGATATCAGCTTCAATGACCTTGACGGCGACGGCTTTAGCGAGATTTTTGTTAGCTGGTCGTTGTTTGACAGTAAAATTACCCGAGTGATAAGTATTTACGAGCCCATTGTTACCAAGGATGGTGGCGTAGCCTTAGAATCCATTGGCAGTGAGTATTGTAACACCAAAAGCTTCATTGATTTTAATGGTGATTTAAAAAATGACCTTGTAGTTGTTTATATTGATGATACTGCCGAGGTGCAAAAATCAGTTTTGCGATTTTTCTCTCTTTCGCCCGAAAAGAAGCTTGTAAAGTATTCCGAGATAAATATTGATAGTTCAATAACCTCCGTTGAAGCAATTACAAGTGACGTTATTAAAGCAGGCAATAAATCCTATTCACGAATATTTATTGATTGCCTTAAGAGTGAAAAAATTATGTTCACCGATATGGTTTATTGGAATACTGAAACTGCAAAGCCTGTTCGTGCTTATACAGAGCCCGGTGTAACGACTGTGCGAAACTCTAAAATACTAAGCAGGGATATTGATAATGACGGCAATATTGAAATTCCCGTTGTTACAACCTTAAAGGGTGATGCGAAGCAGTTTTCCTTAACGGACTATGATAACGTTTACACCTTTACATTACTGAATTGGCTTGATGCAAAAGGGGATAACCACAAGGATAACGTTCAGACCCTTCATAATCCCCTTGAAGGATATATGCTTAAATTCAATTGGAACGGCACGATTTCAATCCGTTATGATTCCGTTCAGACGGCACTTCTGTTTTGTGAATGGAATGAATCACAGAAGGCATACGGTGACGAGCTGTTCTCTATAGCTTATCGTGAGCTTAAGGACGATGCACCTTACGGTGCGGTTCTTTATGAATGCGATGAAGGTGTTTATTATTACGAAATTACAAAAGACGGAACGTACTACGGTATTACCGAAGATTTACTTGTTTCCTCTTTTATCAAACTTTAAAGGTAGGCAAAATTATGAAAAAAGTTCTTATTGCAGAAGATGAAGCGGCTATCCGCGAAATAATCGCCATTACTTTAAGACGCTCGGGCTACGATGTTACTGAGGCTTGTGACGGTCAACAGGCACTGGATATTTACAATCAGATGGGTGGTAGCTTTGACGTTGTGCTTCTTGATATTATGATGCCCAACGTTGACGGTCTTGAGGTTTGTAAGCGTTTAAGAAGCATCAGCAGTACCGTTGGTATTATTATGCTTACCGCAAAAACTCAGGAGATGGACAAGGTTTCAGGGCTTCTTATGGGTGCGGACGACTACATCACAAAGCCCTTCTCACCCTCAGAGCTTATGGCTCGTGTTGATAGTGTCTACCGTCGTGTTGCTATGAATACTCAGACTCCCGCGACACCCGTACGCGCCGATAAAATCACAATAGAGCCCTTTGAACTTAACCTCAGGAACAGAACCCTTTACAAAAATAACGTTCTTATTGAGCTTACTCAGGTTGAGTTCCAGATTATTGAATATTTCTTCACAAACCCCGGTAAGGCGCTCAGCCGTAACGATATCCTCAAGGAGGTATGGGGTGAGTTGTATTATGGTGACGAAAAGGTTGTTGACGTTAACATCCGTCGTCTCAGAATGAAGATTGAGGATGCCCCCTCTGTACCCAAGCACCTTGTAACTGTTTGGGGTATGGGCTACAAATGGATTTGATTTAGTTTTAATTTAACTAAAGGAGGTGACAAGTGATGGGAAAATTCAGGCTTTCTGAAAAAGATACGACCAAAAAGGTTAGCCGTAAAGTTCAGTATAAGCGAACTAAAGATGACGACACAACACAAAAGAATGAATTAAGAAAAAGAATTTTATCACGTCCCGAGCGTAAGGGTATTACAGGCATTACCAAGCGTTGGGCTACTAACACATTGCTTGTTACCGCTCTTATTTTGCTCGTAATTGTTGTTGCGTGTACCTTGTTCATTGTTCAGTATTACAGGAACTATGTTACAAGCTATGTTTCGGGCTATGCTAACGAAAGCGTTACAACCTTCTTTACGCCCTATCTTGATGCAAGTGACGAGGTTTTTAATCAAAAGGCAAAGGAATATATCGACAGCTTCTCCGATGAATCTAAAATTGAGGTTCAGGTTGTTAATCGTCACGGCGAGGTTGCAGTTTCCTCCTCAGGCTTTGCGGTTCACGAAAAAATGGAGGATATGGACGACGTTCTTGAGGCGGCAGAATCAACTACGGGTATCTGTAAATGGTTCGGCTTCAATGAGAATGGTGAACATATTATATCCGTTGCAATGGTGTTGCCGAAGGATTCAAACGGTGAGTTTTCGGGTGCCGTGCGCTTTATTACCTCAATGCGAGGAATCGACAGTCAGATAATAGGCTTCGTTCTGATTCTTCTTGTGGTTTATATAATAGCCCTGTTCTTCGTTTCTCTTTCGGGTGTGTTCTTTATACAGACCATCGTTACGCCTGTTCGTAAAATCAACGATACGGCAAAGCTTATTGCCGAGGGAAATTACGACGTACGTGTTGAGTCCAACGCTAAGGATAACGACGAAATTACTGAACTTGCAGATTCGATTAATACTATGATTTCCGAAATTGCCGTTTCGGATAAACTTAAAAACGACTTTATTTCAACTGTTTCTCACGAACTACGTACCCCTTTGACTGCAATTAAGGGTTGGGGTGAAATGCTCAAGGAGCTTGACGGTGAGGATAGGGAAATTTCCCGCCGTGGCACCGAGGTTATAATTAACGAGGCGGACAGACTTTCAAAACTTGTTGAGGAGCTTCTTGACTTCTCAAGAATGCAGAACGGCAATATGACCTTAAGGCTTGAAAAAATAGACGTTCTTGCAGAATTGGACGAAGCGGTTTTCGTATTCAAGGAACGCTCCAAGCGTGACGGTATTGAGATACGCTACAATGCTCCCGAAATTCCCGCACCCATGATGGGTGACCCCAACAGAATAAAACAGGTGTTTGTTAACATTCTTGACAATGCCTTTAAATATAACAAACAGGGCGGACTTGTGGACGTTGAGGCAATCGTTGATGACGGTGCGTTGACTATAAACGTTTCCGACACAGGTTGCGGTATTGCTCCCGAGGATTTGCCCAACGTTAAAAAGAAATTCTATAAAGCGAATATTCAGGTAAGAGGTTCGGGTATCGGACTTGCGGTTGTTGATGAAATTATCAAGCTTCACAACGGTGTGTTTGAGATTGCAAGTGAGCCCGAGGTAGGCACAACGGTTACAATAGTTCTTCCTATTGAAAAAATTGAGGTTGAGCCTGTTGCTTCTCTTATTGATGAAATGATGGTGAACGATAATGAGTAAGAAAAATAAAGATAAAAAGCCTATGATTTCAGTAGGCGGTCAAGCCCTTATTGAGGGTATTATGATGCAGGGCCCAAAGGGTGCCGCTATGTCCGTACGTTTACCCGACGGAACTATTGAAACCGAGGAAATGAAAGTAAAGCACTTACGTGACAAATTCAAACCCGCAGGTTGGCCCCTGATACGTGGTATTGTCAATATGGTTGAAAGCCTTCTTTTCGGCTACAAATGTATGGAAAAATCTGCCGAAAAGATTGGTCTTGATGATGACAGTGACCCCGAAAAAATGTCAAAGCTCGACAAGTGGATTGCAGACCACTTCGGACCAAAAATGATGGCGGTTGTTACAGGAATTTCGCTTATTTTAGGTGTTGTTCTTGCATTCGGTCTGTTCTTTTATTTGCCCACGTTTTTGATTGACGTAATAGATAAATATCTCATTAAGCCTGATTTTACGACTCTTCATCCGCTTTTTGAGGGACTTATGCGAATGGTTATATTTGTAGCGTATATTGCCATAGTTTCTCTTGTTCCCGATATAAAGCGTGTGTTTATGTACCACGGTGCAGAGCATAAATCCATTTTCTGCTACGAGGCAGGGCTTCCGCTTACTGTTGAAAACGTTAAGAAGCAAAAGCGTTTTCACCCTCGTTGCGGCACAAGCTTTATTTTCGTAATTCTTATTATCAGCATTCTTATTTCATCGGCATTGGTTGTTGCTTTCACTGAGTTAGCCGCAGATGAAAACAGAATTCTTTGGATTGCAATTAAACTGCTTATTGTTCCCTTAACCGTTGGTATCGGCTACGAGTTTATCAGGTACGCAGGAAAGCACGATAATTTCCTTGTTAAAATTCTTGCAGCTCCCGGTCTTTGGATGCAGCGTCTTACCACTAAGGAGCCAACTGACGATATTATCGAGGTTGGTATTGAATCACTTAAAGCCGTTCTTGATGATGTTGAATCGGAGGAAAATGGTAATTGAAAACGTTATATGCGGTTTATCGTGAGGCTATAAAAACTCTTGCAGACTCCGGTTGTGACAGTCCCGAGTTTGATGCACAACAACTGATTTCCTTCTGCTTTGGCTACAATAAGACTCAGTTACTTATGAATTCAGGCTCCGCAGTTGACGAGGTTAAGCTTATACATTTTGATGATTGTGTTAAAAGACGATGCAATCACGAGCCCTTGCAGTATGTTATCGGAATGTGGGATTTCCATAGGTTTTCCTTTAAGGTGGGTGAGGGTGTTCTTATCCCGAGACCCGAAACTGAAATCCTTGTGGATTTTGCCGTTGATAAAATTCAAAAAAACGGCTACTCGGTTGTAATGGATTTGTGTTGCGGTAGCGGTTGCATAGGTCTTAGTGTTGCAAAGCTTTGCCCCAAAACCAAGGTCTATTGCCTTGACGTTTCCGACAAAGCACTTGAGTATACCCGAATGAATAAAGAACTTCTCGGAGCAGATAATGTTACGGTAATGAAGTGTGATATTCTTGAAAGTAGCGGCTTTTTAGGACTGCCAAGACCCGATATCATTCTTTCAAATCCTCCGTACATAAGATCTGCCGAGGTTGAAGAATTACAGCCCGAAATTGCCTTTGAGCCGACCCTTGCGCTTGATGGCGGCGAGGACGGTCTTGTGTTTTACAGAGCCCTTTCTGAAATATGGTACCCCTTCATTAACAGGGGAGGTTACCTTGCTATGGAATGTGGCGAGGATCAGGCAAAAGACATATTTTCATTGTTCGTTGACAAGGCTGAAAAGGGCAAGGTTATAAAGGATGCCGCCGACCTTGACAGGGTTGTTGTAATAGCAAGGTAAATCTTGATTTTTTATTGACCTTTTTGGTTATTTATAGTAAAATTATTTAATAAGGTGGATTTTGCTGATGCTAAGCTTTTTATTGGATTTTATTCGTGGCGATTTAAAAGCCATTGACCTTATAGTTTATGTTTTATCAATCACCTACGTTTGCTTGTGTGCAACACCCTTGCACGAGTTTGCTCACGCTTTTGTTGCGGTAAAGTTAGGTGATGATACCCCAAGGCTTCGTGGCAGGGTAACCATAAATCCTATGGCTCACGTTGACCCCTTAGGAATTCTTATGATATTCCTTTTCGGCTTCGGTTATGCAAAGCCCGTTGAGGTCAGAATGCGTAACTTTAAAAAACCTAAAAGGGATATGGCTATCGTAGCTCTTGCAGGTCCTCTCAGCAATTTTTTACAGGCTTTTGTTTACCTGCTTATATCTGCAGTGCTTAGTGTTGTATTGGTTTTCACAGGTATTGCACCGTTAGAATATATCTGTATGTTCTTTACCTTTGCGGCGCTTATTAATATCCGTCTCGGTGTGTTCAATATGATTCCTGTTCCGCCCCTTGACGGTTCAAGGCTTTTAACGGCTTTATTACCCGCTAAGGCATATTTCAAAATAATGCAGTATGAACGCTATATATCTATAGGATTGATGTTATTGTTGTTCACGGGTGTTCTTTCAACACCCCTTGCAAAAATTTCTGAATTTATCTACAATATTTTTGAATTTATAATATTTTTACCCTTTAGTTTTATAGGTTGATTTATGGAAAAATTATCATATAAGCTTGAGGTGTTCGAGGGTCCTATGGACCTGCTTTTGCACCTCATTACAAAACATAAAATTGATATATACGACATTCCTATTTCCGAGCTTGTTGAACAGTACGTTTCATACGTCCGTGAAATGCAGGAGGAAAATATGGACGTTGCCAGTGAATTCCTTGAAATGGCGGCACGTCTTGTGTATATCAAAACAGTTTCGCTTCTTCCTGTTTATGACGAAGCAGAGGAGCTTAAAAACGAATTACGTGACGAATTGCTTGAGTATCGTGATTGTAAGATTCTTGCGGCAAAGCTTTCGCAGATGACCGAGGGCTTCAATTACTCCGTCAGAACCTATCCCGAAAACGTTGCACCCGACAACTCATACAAAAGATTGCACGAGCCCACTGAGCTTTTAAGTGCATATTCACTTGCGGCAGGTAAGAAGCTTCGTCGTTTACCACCGCCCATTGAAACCTTTAAGGCGATTGTTACAAAGAAAATTGTTTCTGTCGGCTCAAAGATTGAGTCCATTGTTAAATCCCTTAAAACAAAGCGTAAAACAAAGCTTATTGATTTATATAAACAAGCCGAATCCCGTTCCGATTTAATTGCCGCTTTCCTTGCGGTGCTTGAACTTGCCAAGAACAAGACCATTTACGTTTCGGGTGACGGTGATGACGTTCAGATTGAGCTTCTGGAAGGAAATGAGAGTATTTGATTAACAAAAAACAGGTGGCTTCGGTTGAAGCGGTGCTTTTTGCCGCAGCCGAGCCCATAGAATACACAAAGATTGCCGCCGCATTAGGTATGGATGACGAGCAGATACTTTTATGTATCGATACTCTTAACGAAAAGTACAATCAGGATGACAGCGGTATCTGTTTATTACAGCTTGATGCAAAATATCAGCTTTGCAGTAAAAAGGAATACGTTGAAGCAGTTCGCAACGTCCTTGATTTAAAACGTAACGCTCCCTTGTCACAGGCGGCGTTCGAGGTTCTTGCAATTATCGCTTACAACCAACCTATTACAAAGCCTTACATAGAGCAGATAAGAGGCGTTGATTGCTCGGGTGTTGTAAACACTCTTTGTCAACGTGGTCTTATAGAAGAAAAGGGCAGACTTGACGTTCCCGGTCGTCCCGTTTTGTACGGTACAACCTCGGACTTCCTCAGGTGCTTCTCCCTTAACAGTCTTTCAGAGCTTCCCGAGCTTCCCAAGGAGGACAGAGAGGTTCTTATGTCGGACGTTGATAACGGTCAGTTATCCTTGTTTGACGAATCGGCAGAGGAAAACGCCGAGGAATAAAACTATAAACCAAAAGGGGTGATAAAATGCCGTTTTTATATGCACTTATAGGCATAATCGTAGTGGTTTTCATCCTTTTTTCAATAAATCTATCCTTTATTATCGACTATTCCGATAAAACGGTTGTCACTCTTAAATATCTTTTTCTTAAATTTACCTTAGTGGATACCTCAAAACCAAAAAAGGTAAAAAAGAAAAAGAAGAAAAAGAAGGATGAGGA
>JAFYLQ010000057.1 GCA_017550105.1 Clostridia bacterium
GAACATAAAGGCTCTTTTAAGTAAGGGTTCAACCTGTGAATTAGCGGAATTCACAACAACGGTTTCTGTAATAAGGGGCTTTTGTGCCTCAACAAGCTTACCAATACCCCTTAACAAATCCTGCATAAAGCCGATTTTACCCATATCCTGCGACTGAAGGTACTGAAACTCCTCGGGCATATCGTAGGGTATGATATCCCTATAAACCGGAATAAGTGTTTTTTCCTTGCCCTGCTTAATAAGTGAAAGGAAGCGGCTCCACTCATTTTTAACCCATACGGCGTTGAAGTTTTCTTTAGATGTACCCACAACAAGCATAACCTTTGCGGAGTTGAGGGCTGCGAATATGTAGGGCTCGTATGCTGAGCCTAATTTATCCTCAAGTGTGATTTTGGCAAAGAAAACCTTATACCCCTCCTTGGTAAGGGCGGTATAAATATCCTGTGCATAAACGCTATCCTGTGTTCTGTTGCCTAAAGAGTCGGTTTCCTTATAGCAGATAAATATATCAAAGGGCTCCTCCCTTTGTGAAATGGCAAGAATACCCCTTTGGATTTTATCAATTACGGTTGCCTCGCTCTCGTAAACCTCTTTCTGCAATGCATCCGCATATTTAATGGCATTTTTGTAATTTTCATCCTCAAAAACAGAGGTAAACTGAGCACGGTTAACCGTAGGGATTCGCTTGTGGCTACGAGGGTCCTCAACGTACTCGATACCATAACGGCAAAGCACAATACCCCAATAGCTTTCGCAATCCTCTTTATCGTCACTGAGTATCATTTCGTAAATACCCATAGCCTTATCAAACTCATTTTCACGACGGAAATAGTTTGCCCTGTCGTAAAGCTGAGTGCGTTTTTCGTCATCTAAGCGGGGTAAGGTCTGCTTGGTGTTGCAATATTCACATACCGCTACACTTTCACCCGCATTGATTTCTAAAGCGCCACCGCACATTGTACACTTAAAAACTGCCATATTTCTACCTCTTTATTTGCACAAATATACAGTTTAATTATGCTATTTTTTACCGTCATTTTCCATTCGCATTTATGACAAATTTTAAGGGCGATTTTTGACAATACAGAACGTTGTCTGTTTTACGGTATATATGACAGCAAAAGATTATCATTACAATTTAAATTTTACACGAAAAATTAAAACCGATACTAATTGTGCTTTAAACACAGTTAGCATCGGTTTTTTGTTACCAAATTATGTCATTATATGGGGTTGACTCAACACCATTTTCCTGTAATTTTTCAACCATTCGGTCAAGTTTACTTTGCCACATTTTCTTAAACCACTCTGTATGTCCAAACCATTTCACAAGAGTTGGGCTAATTGCATAATATGTACGCACGAAGGCTCTACCATACCAAGTTTGAGCAAGAGTATTATCACGATAACGACGTAATGTCCACACTTCAGGACAATCATACGAACCATATACCGCCGTTGCAACGTAACATCCGCCATCACTTTTTTCGTTTTCGTTCTCTGTGTCAATTTGATCCTGAGTGTTGATTTGCATAGGTGGTGCTTTGGGTGCTTGTACCGGCGGCGGTGCTACCGGACGAGGTTGATTTTGCGGTTGTGGTGTGACTTGTTGTCTATTGGGTTGAACCTGTTGTTGAGTGTTGGGTTGAACCTGTTGTTGAGTGTTGGGTTGAACCCGTTGTTGAGCATTGGGGTGTACCTGCTGTTGGGCATTGGGTTGAACCTGCTGAACAACTTCCCCCGCTCTTCTGATTGGTCTTTGGGGGTTATATCTGTTCCATAAATCAATGATAAACTGATCGTCGTGTTTCCTGGAAATTTGCCAAATTTCATTTAAAAAAGCTTTTTTGGTAGTGTCCAAAAGATTTACACACCATTCTTTGTCGCCAACCTCAGTTGAAAGTGCGTTAATAACACCCCAAATTGATATATCGACATTTTTCTTTTTATACACATATGTCACTTCATACATTTTATCGATATATTTGCTGATTAACTTTATAGCTTCTTCTTTATTCTCTGTTGTTGTATCGTAGTAATCACTAATAACTGATATAGAGCGATTCAAAACCTCAAACTTCTGCTCTCTCTTGAAATAGTCAGAATCAGTCATTGACAGCATAGCTTTTCCATATGAGCTAAAAAATACAGCTTCCATATTGTCAGGTGAATTTTGTTCAACCATATTATAATACTTTTCAACCTCTTCCCAATCCTGTTTAAGAAGAGCACGATGAGCATTTTGTAAATATTTCTGAACAAAAGCGGAGTTATCAACTTTAACTGTACCTTGAACCTCCACTACCCCTTCAATCATTAATTTCTTTGCTTCTTCTACCGAATATTTCATTCCGCAGTTCTGACAAACGAAAACGCCATCCTGTTTAATTAAGTCGTTTCCGCCACACATTTCACACGCTAATTGTTTCATACCAAATACCTCCACATTTAAAAAACTCATCCTCTGCAAAAAATAAGAACAAACAACTTAAATTCTTATCTTTAACACAATTTTAGACCACATATATGTTAATGTCAAGACAATTTCCAATCTTTAACATAAAAGGATGTTGGTTATATGAAAATTTATGATTATAACGGAAAGAAAAATATTTGTGGTAATAGAATTCACGAAGCTCGTTGTAGGTTAAGATTAACACAAAGCGACTTAGCAGCACAATTACAAGTAAATGGTATCATAATTGAAAGAGATAGTATTTCACGTATCGAAATCGGAACAAGGTTTGTTGCTGATTATGAATTGAGAGAAATTGCTAAAATTTTGAAGGTTTCTGTTTTATGGCTATTAGGCGAAGAATAAACAGCAGGTCCAGCATCATAGCGGATCTGCTGTTTTGTTTTATAAAGTAACCTCCTGCATTTTTTCATACATCGTGCTTGCGAATATTCCGTATCCACCCGTAGGGTCGTTTAAAAACACGTGGGTTACGGCACCTATAATTTTGCCGTTCTGAACAATGGGTGAGCCGCTCATACCCTGCACTATACCGCCCGTTTTTTCTATTAAAGCCTTATCACAGACTTTTAGCACAAGGTTTTTATTTTCTTCGGAATTTTTGTCAACAGAAATCACGTCAATTTGGAACTGTTCTTTAACGCCGTTTTCGACGGTTGTAAAAATCGTTGCTTTACCTGTTTTTACCTCATCGGGAGTTGCAATTTCATACAATTCGGTTTCAGCAGGATTAAAAAATTTACCATAAACCCCAAGATTACCGTTACAATAAACCTCACCCGTTTGCTCCCTTTCAAGAATACCGCAAAGCTCCCCCGTTGTTGAGGTGCTACCCTTTTGAATTCCCGTAATATTAACGTCGGTGCATTCGCCCTGTGAAATAGGCAGAACCTCTTTTGTGTCAATATCACAAACCGCGTGACCAAGGGATGAAAAAGCACCGTCTGTTCTGCAAAATGTAACGGTACCTATACCTGCGGAGCTGTCCCTTATCCAAAGCCCCGCTTTATACTTGCTTTCACTTACAGAAAAAGCACCTTTAAAGGTAATATTAAGCATTTCTGAGCCTCGCAAAACCGCAAAATTCAAATTTTCGCCCTGACTTTTTTCAATAAAACCCGAAACCTCGTAATTTGTGCTAACGCTTTTACCGTTTACTTTTTTTATAATATCCCCTATTCTGAGGCCTGCAACCTCTGCAGGATTAACCTCACCCGTTGAGGTATCAACCGACTCGGTGCCAACCACAATCACACCGTCGGCATAAAGTTTTAAGCCCACGGGATAACCACCAATATACACCTTTTGGTAATTGCTTTGGGCTTGTGTATTTGGTTGTAAATCAGACTTTTCTTTATTTATTACCTCGAAAAAATCCTCACCGATTTTTTGAAGTTTGCCCGTAACACCCGTTAATTTAACGTCTGCTAAGGCGGTATTTTTAAAGCTTTGTGCCGAAAAAACACCAAACAAAAAGCATCCGCATAAAACGATTGATAAAAGGGATAAAAATGCCTTTTTAAACTTCATTTTTCACACCTCCGCAGATTTAATTTGTGCAGGGATGCGAAAAATAAAATTGTAAATTTAAGCAAAAAGAAAACCACCTTCCGATTAAGAAGGTGGTTAATTTTTGAAACTAAATCAAATAGAAATTTCGTTAGCGATGCGGTAAAGCTCGGGGTCAATAGTTTTCTTCATATTGAGAGCCTCGATGATGTCGTAGTCAACAATTGTGTCGTTCTTAACAACAACAACTCTGTTACCGATATCCTGTTTAAGAAGCTGAACTGCATGGAAGCCCATCTGACTTGCAAGAACTCTGTCGCGAACTGAGGGTGAACCACCACGCTGAACGTGACCGAGAACGGTCGCACGGCTTTCAACACCTGTTTTCTGCTCGATGTATTTTGCAAGTGAGTTAACGTCGATACCCTTAACACCCTCAGCAACAACGATAACGAAATGCTCCTTACCTGTTTTCTGAGTACGTTTCATACGCTCGATAATGTATGAGTCGATATCGTAATCAATTTCGGGAATAAGAATGCATGTTGCACCAACAGCGATACCTGCATTAAGTGCAAGGTAACCTGCATTTCTGCCCATAACCTCAACGATTGAGCATCTGTCGTGTGACTCTGTGGTGTCACGGATTCTGTCAACCATATCCATAACTGTGTTTAATGCGGTGTCATAACCGATTGTGTAATCACAGGATGCAATATCGTTGTCGATAGTACCGGGAATACCGATACAGGGAATACCCTTAAGAGTAAGAGCACGAGCACCCATAAAAGTACCGTCACCACCAATGGCAACAATACCGTCAAGACCGAATTCCTTACATACCTCAACAGCCTTATCCTGAACCGCAGGATCTGCAAACTCTGTGCAACGAGCAGAGTAAAGCATCGTGCCGCCGCGATGAATAATATCGGATACAGTACGAAGGTTCATTTCGTACATATCGCCCTCAATAAGACCTTTATAACCGCGACGAATACCCATAACACGCATACCGCTTTCGCATGCACTTCTGACAACTGCACGAATGGCAGCATTCATACCGGGAGCGTCACCGCCGCTTGTAAGAACACCAATAGTTTTCAATTTCAGTACCTCCATAACACACAATGTGTGATAATAAATCTATGGGATTATATCACACATTATTAAATTAAACAAGAGTAAATGACAATTTTTTCACACTCATTGCCTTAAAACAACGTTATTTTCGCCCAATTTAAGCTTTAATTCCTTAATCATTGGGTCATTTACGGTTGTAAGGTAGTCGTTACCTAAAAACTCGTATTGCTTTGTAGCTTCAAAGTAAAGGTAAACGGGCGTTGTGCCTTCAAATATTGAAACAAGGTTTTTGACCGATTTTATAAGGTCGTCATCCCTTTTATTAAACCTAAGGAACAAGCCCTTACGTTGCTTGGATGAGGTCTTTTCGGAGGCTTTGGGGGTAATACCGATTTCCTCCAAGGTTTTGGGTGCAAGTGAAATTTTTTCGGCAAGAAGCTTTATCTCGTCATCCTTAACAGAAAGTCTACCCTCAACCAAAACAATATTTCCCACACCAATAACATCCGAAAACTCCGTTAAAACCTTTGGGAAAACAATCATTTCAATTTCGCCGTATAAATCCTCAACACCGCAAAACGCCATTATATCGTCACGCTTTGTAACCTTCTTTTTTGAGGAATTTATAATACCCACAAATCGCACCTTACGGTTGTCAATAAGGCTTTCCTTACCACCCTCAAGGTACTCGTAAAGCTCGGCGGTTTTGGGGCATTCAAGCCCCTGACACACTCCCCTGTAGGCTTCAAGAGGATGACCCGAGAAATAAAGTCCCGCAACCTCTTTTTCAAAATTAAGAAGCTCGTTTTTCGGCATCTCGTCACATTTTGAGAACACGGGCTCGGAAGAATAATCCTCACCACCGAAAACGGAGAACATATCAAGCTGACCGCCTGCATACATTGCACTTTCTTTAGCGGCACTTTCAATTGCTAAATCCAAATTTCTGAGCATTTCGCAACGGTTCATACCAAGACCGTCAAGAGCACCCGCTTTTATAAGGCATTCAAGTGCACGGCGG
The DNA here is from genome assembly GCA_017550105.1 of Clostridia bacterium. Classification (GTDB taxonomy): domain Bacteria; phylum Bacillota; class Clostridia; order Oscillospirales; family Acutalibacteraceae; genus DTU089. The sequence goes on from JAFYLQ010000057.1 coordinate 6,087, forward strand.
TTAAGCTCGGTACCGCTTACACGTTTGCAGAAATCCCAATAGCTTCTGAAGGCACCGTTCTCACGGCGTTCTGCTTCGATTTTTGAAATTAAAGCTCTGCCCAGATTCTTAATACCCAATAATGGGAAAACAATATCATCACCCACAACCGAGAACCTGTTACCGCTTCGGTTTACGTGAGGTGACAGAACGTTAATAGAAAGTCTTGAGCATTCATTAATATAAATAACGGTTTTGGTTACGTCACCGATAACGCTTGTAAGAAGTGCCGCCATAAACGCCTTGGGATATTTAACCTTAAGGTAGGCGGTCTGATATGCCACAAGCCCGTATGCCGCAGTATGGCTTTTATTAAAGCCGTAGGATGCAAAGGATATCATATCCGAGAAAACGTCATTAGCGGTTTTTTCGTCAATTCCCCTTCTGACTGCACCCTCGATAACACATTTACCGTTTTCATCATTTAAGCCGTGAATAAAAATTTTGCGTTCATTTTCCATAACGTCACGCTTCTTTTTACTCATTGCTCGACGAACAACGTCCGCTCTGCCGTATGAATAACCCGCAAGAGTTCTGAACACCTGCATTACCTGTTCCTGATAAACCATACAGCCGTTGGTTTCATCAAGTATATCCTTAAGGAGCGGTGTGCGGTAGGAAATATGATTTTTGTTTTTTCTGTTGTCAAGGTAGGTGTCAATAAAGTACATTGGACCCGGTCGGTAAAGGGCAATTGCCGCCGCAATATCCGAAAAACGCTCGGGCTTCATATTGACAATAAGGTTAGTCATACCTGCAGATTCGCATTGGAACACGCCAACGGTATTACCCTTTGACATTTCGGTAAAAACGCCCTCGTAATCCAAGGGGATTTTTGATATATCAAAGTCGGGCTCGGTTTTGTGCACCTCGTCAACCGCATCGTTAATTACGGTTAAGGTGCGAAGTCCGAGAAAGTCCATTTTAAGAAGACCTAATTGCTCAATTTCGGTCATAGTAAACTGAGTAACCGTCTGGTCACCGTTTTTGGCAAGGGGCACGTAGGAGCTTACCTCGTCACGGGTAATAACAACGCCCGCCGCATGGGTTGAGGCGTGCCTTGGCATACCCTCAAGACGTGATGCGGTGTCAATTACCCTTTTAATATTTTCATCAGAATTATATAAATTCTTTAAATCATTGTTTTTGGCTAAAGCGTCGTTTATATCCTTAAACTCACGTGAAAGCTGCTTTGCAACAACATCACCCGTGCTGTAAGGAAGACCCAAGGCACGTGCAACGTCACGTACAGCCGCCTTTGCCTGTAAGGTACCGAAGGTAACAATCTGTGCCACTCGGTCGGAGCCGTATTTTTCGGTAACGTAATCAATTACCTCGCCCCTACGCTCGTAGCAGAAGTCGATATCGATATCGGGCATACTTACCCTTTCAGGGTTAAGAAAACGTTCGAAAAGAAGCTTATTCTGTATGGGGTCAATACCGGTTATACCCAAAGCAAAAGCCGCAAGCGAGCCTGCCGCAGAGCCTCTGCCGGGGCCTACGGGGATACCCTTGCTTTTGGCAAAGCGAATAAAATCGGCAACTATGAGGAAATAGTCGTCAAAGCCCATTTCGTTAATTACCGAAAGCTCGTAATCAAGCCTTTCGGCGTAATTTTGGGGTATTTTACCCATTAATTTTTCAAGACCTCTGACACATTCATTACGTAAATATGCCCTGTGGTCGTTAGTGGGAATATCAAAAAGAGGAAGCTTTGTAACGCCGAATTCAAAGTCAAAATTACATTGGTCGGCAATTATATTTGTGTTGGCAATAGCCTCGGGATAATCCCTGAAGGCATCCGCCATTTCGTCACCGCTTTTAAGGTAGAATTCATCATTTGTGAATTCAAGGGCATTCTCCTCACCCACAACCTTGTTGGTCTGAATAGCAATAAGCACACGCTGAATATCCGCATCACTTTTGTAGCAATAATGAACGTCGTTGGTTGCCGCCATGGGTATATTGTGCTTTCGGCTTATATCCACGATACCCTCAAGGACTTCCGTTTCCTCAATCATACCGTGATTCTGAACCTCAAGGTAATAATTGCCCTCGCCGAAGGTGTTTTTATACCAAAGTGCAGTGGCTTCTGCTTCTTCTTTATTTCTTTGAAGAATCTTCTGCGCTACCTCACCAAAAAGGCAACCCGACAAGGCAATGAGCCCCTCGTGGTATTCCTCCATCAAATCCCTATCGACACGGGGCTTGGTGTAAAAGCCGTCCACCCATGCAGAGGAAACAAGCTTTAAAATATTCTTGTAGCCCGTTTCGTTTTTACATAACAAAATAAGGTGGTATCGGGCACTGTCAACACCGTGCACTTTATCATATCGTGAACGGGGTGCAACGTAGACCTCGCAACCGATTATGGGCTTAATGCCCTCGGCTTTACAGGCTTTATAAAAAGCCACTGCGCCGTATAAAACGCCGTGGTCGGTTACTGCAAGGCTTTTTTGCCCAAGATTTTTGGCAAGAGAAACTACCTCCCCGATGCGACATGCACCATCAAGAAGGCTGTATTCACTATGAAGATGTAAATGCGTAAAATCTGTCATATCAATTATTTCTGCCCGTAATAAGCATCCTTACCGTGTTTTCTGAAATAATGTTTATCCGAAAGATAGGAATCAATATCCTTGGTTTCTGAATTTATAATTTCGGTTTTAAGTGCCATTTCGGCAACGATTTCGAGCACCGCCGCATTATGCACCGCATCACTTGCATTTTTGCCGAAGGCAAAGGGAGCGTGAGAACGAACAAGCACCGCAGGAGTTGACTCAACGTCAAGGTCGTTTGCCCTGAAGTGGTCAACGATTACCTTGCCCGTGTTAAGCTCGTACTCAGCTTCAACCTCGTTTTTTGTGAGGGCTCTTGTGCAGGGAACAGGCGTGTAAGAGAAATCGGCGTGGGTTGTGCCGTAGGCAGGTATAGCCCTGCCCGCCTGAGCGAATGCAGAGGCATTTACAGAATGAGTGTGCACAACACCCTTAAGCTCAGAGAATTCTTTGTATAAAATATAATGTGTGGGTGTATCGGACGAGGGGTTATAATCACCCTCAACAACAGTACCGTCTGCCAATGAAACGACAACAATTTTTTCGGGAGTTAATGCAGAATAAGGCACACCCGAGGGCTTGATGGCAAAAACGCCCTTTTCACGGTCAACCTGTGAAACGTTACCCCAGGTAAAGGGAGCAAGACCCAAGGAATGAAGCTCGATATTGGCTTCGCATACTGTTTTTTTCAGTTCAGTGTACATAGAATCACCTCTTAAATCTACTTAAATTATATTATTCTGCAATTAATTTGTCAATCTTGTTAATTTGTTGTTAAATTAGTAAAAATATGATGACAATTGCCTTTTTATATGTTATATTTGTATCTGTATATTAAGGAGTGATTTTTCAATGAAAAGATTCGCAAAACCTGTTTCGGCTATTGCAATGCTTCTCGTAATAGTTATTTGTTTTTCCGGTTGCGGAATTGTTGATTTCACAAGGTCAATTTTCCACAAGGATAACACAGACGTTTCTGTTAACATCGGCAACACACAGATTAACGGCAACGTAACAAATAATAACCAGAACGCTACCGACAGTGCTGACGTTATTCCCCCGTCAACACAGGCACAGACACACACGCCAGTAACTAACAACACTACAAATAACGGCGATGCTACCAATAACACAAGCAAGCCCGTACAAAATAACACAACCACAACTGCCCCCGTTATTGACGTTACAACTCCCGTAACAGACGAGCAGTTAGAGGAGCTTACCGTTAAGGAGCTTCAGGACCTTCTTTTTGCTACAAAGGACCCCAACACCGCAGGTAAAATTCTTCAGGTTGCAGGCTTCGAATATGACGAGGAGCAGGGCATCTACTATTCACAGATGAACCCTCTCCAGAGAAAATTCGGCTTCAATATCGGTTACGATATGGCGGCTCCTCTTACAGGTATGATTTATGATACCAAGAGAATTGAGTTCGAATATGACGGCCGTGAGTGGATGATACAGATATGGAAGGGTCAGTACGGTATTACTTCAGGTGCTGAAATCGGTCTTTATAACCGTGACCCCGAAAGAAACTTCCAGTATGACTGTGCTGACGACGAAGATTTAATAACAATGCAGTTCGATTTCTACAACCAGAACGAATTAGTGTTCTCAAGAGGCCCCGAAAAGCATTGGTGGCTCACAGGCTTCAAGGTTTTCCACGCAGGCGTACCCATTCTTATTGACCTTGATATGACATTGACCTTCACCGACAAGCAGATGGCTCACGCTTTTGTAAAGAGCCTTAAAAAGACTGCTGCAACCTCTTATTTAGACCCGATTACATATAAGCAAACCGGTTCAACAGTTGAAATTCATTGGTAAGGATTGATTGAATGAGTAAATTTGCAGTAATTGCCGACCCCCACTATTACTCAGAAACACTTGGTACTACGGGCAAGGCTTACGAAAGACGCGAGGCCTCGGACCAGAAAATGCTTGCTAAAAGCAAGGGTACGGTCTTAGCTGCATTTGAAGAAATAATTAATTCTGATGCAGAATTTCTTTTAATAGCAGGTGACCTTTCCAATGACGGTGAGCGTTGCTCACACGAGGAGATGCGTGAATTACTTGCTGAATTCAAAAAGCACAAGCCTGTTTACGTTATCACCGCCACCCACGACTGGTGCTGTGACGGTAACCCGAGACGCTTTGACGGTGACGAGATTTTTAACGACGTTGACACAATCCCACCAGAGGAGTTACACGAATTTTACCGTGATTACGGCTTAAGTGATGCTATTTCAGAATTCCACACACATCAGGACAAGGTTTCTTACGTTGTAAGACCCTGTGAGGGATTAACCGTTTTTTGCCTTGATGATGACCAGAACGGCGAGGGCGGTTCAGGTTACTCGGACGAGCATTTTGAATGGATAACCGAGCAGACCTATGAAGCTAAAAAACGCGGTGACGTGGTTTTTGGTATGCAACACCACCACCTGCACCTTACGGAATTTGACCGTGTAATTAACGGCAGAGGCTCGGTTGAATACCGAGAAAGACTTTGCAAAAAAATTGCAGATATCGGCTTTTCGCTTATGTTCACAGGTCACTCCCACATGCAACACATAAGAAAAATTGAATCCGACAAGGGCAATCCTTTTTACGAGGTAAACGTTGGTTCAATAAGCGGCTACCCTGCCCCTATTGTTTATTGTGATGCAAATAAAGACGGCATTGACCTTAAAACAGAGCACCTTAAGAGCTTTACGTATAATGGTGAGGAATACACCAACGATTACCTTAAGGAACACGCAACCGCAATGTTCACAAAGGTTTTTGCGGCGGCTCGTGAAAACGAAAAGGAAAGATTTTCGGCACTTGTTGCCTGCCTTGGCATAAACGAGCAAAAGGCTAACAAAATATGGATTATTGCAAAGCCCCTTTTGAAATGGATTGACAAGCTTACGGTTAAGAAAACTGCAAGAATACTTAACTTTATATCGTTTGGCAAGGCTATTGACAAAAAAGCCGCCAAGGAGATTGGCGACGTTAAGGTAACGGATATGATATTCTCCACCTTCCATTCAATTCTTGACGGTTCACTTGTAAAGCACGAGGAAGGCTCGGCTTATTACATAGTGTTCACACAGGCAATGTCCTTCCCCTTACGATTGGTTAAAAAGCTACACGTAAAAAAAGAGAGTCTTTTAAGAACCCTCACCCACCTCAAGAATGCGGCACCTGAGCTTATGACAGGCGGCCCCCTTGATAATAACAATTATTACATACCCTTTTATGATACGTTAATATAAAAAATGACCGCAGACATCTGTCTGCGGTTTGTTTTTACATTGTTATAGGTAAGGTCATTACCATTGCTTCCTCGTCGGTGTCGGAGTAGACTGCCATAACGGTAGTTTTCTGACCGTCTTCAAGGAACATCTGATAGCTCATAGCATACGCACCGATTGTCATAAGTTGAACACGTTGGGTGTCCTTACCGATGGCATCAAAGCCGTCGCGGTTAACCATAACCTTAACGGTTCTGAAATCCTCGTTGTAGGTAATATCCTCGATAAAGCTGCCTGCGGCAATCAATTGGTCAAACATATCGTAAACCTCTTGCGCTTTAGCCTTAAGGAAGGTAACGTACGTATCCTGAGACATTGTAAGGATATGGAAGGTTTCGTCACTTGCAACGGAAATACCCTCAAACTCACTTATAGATGTTATGAAGGTTGTTTCGTCAACAAGGTCCTTTTTAATATGAATAACAACATTTTCGGGCTGGGTTTCCGAAACCTCGGTGGTTGTTGCGGGTTCCTCGGTGGCTTTATCGCAGGAAACGAAAGCGCAAAGCACCATAACAACCGCTAAAATTAACGCTAATTTTTTCATATTAATTACCACAATTTTTCGGGATATACGCCGTTGTCAACAAGGTCCTGAACGGATTTAACAACGTCGGGCTTATCCTCTTTATAAGTAACGCCGAACCAACGGTCCTTGGTTTCAAGAACGTCAACCGTGCACTTTTTCTCGTTAAGTAAATCACGAACGAGGAAGGGCAAGAAAAACTCGGATTTAAGGGGATTTGCAGGAACTTCATTTTCAAGGAATTTGATAAGATAGCTTTCGATTTCGTCGATAATCTCGGGAGGATAGCACCAGAAATTCATTGATGCATAAGCATCCTCGCAAAGCTCGGTCCAGCTTTCGCCATCTTCTGTATAACAGATTTTGCCGTCAACACGCTGAATTTTAGTTCTTTCGATAACGTCGAGAAGCTGATTGTTTTCGTCAACCTCGCAAACACCACGGGAAACTGTGCCGTTATCGGTAAGGGTGTTTTTAAGAAGGTAGCCTGCCATAGCGATTTTGAACTTATCGCCGCCGAAGTCAGTTTTTTCAATCCATTCAGAAACTGCCGCATAACCGCTTCTGCCGTAGAAGTCGTCGGAGTTAATAACCGCAAAGGGCTCGTTTACTACACCCTTACAGCAGTAAATTGCGTGAGCGGTGCCCCAGGGCTTAACACGCTCTGCAGGAACCTCGAAGCCCTCGGGAAGCTTATCGAGGCTCTGGAAAACATATTCAACCTTAACATGCTTTGAAACCTTGTCACCGATAACCTCTTTAAAAAGCTGCTCGTTCTCTTTTTTTATAATGAAAACAACCTTGTTGAAGCCGCTCTTTAATGCATCATAAATAGAATAGTCAATGATAATTGAATTATCGGGACCAACAGGGTCAATCTGCTTAAGTCCACCGTAGCGGCTACCCATACCGGCAGCAAGTATAACTAACGTTTTGTCCATTTAAATCAACCTTTCGATACGTAAGCAACAAAATTGCTTATATTTGTACTAAATCATAATACCACATAATATATTTTTTGTCTACTCAAACTTTATAACACGGTGTTGACATTTTATTACTAAGGATTATAATTTAATAAACCAATAAATTCGGAGGGAATTTATGACAAAGCTTATTGTTAAAAAATTTTTGAAAAATAAAAATCCCGATACCCCCGGCGGTCGTGAAGGCTACGGCAAGGTTGCGGGTATTGTTGGCATTATTTGTAACCTGTTTCTCAGCGGATTAAAATTCGTTTTGGGTTACCTTACACACAGCGTTTCAATCACCGCCGACGCTACAAATAACATTGCGGATGCAGGTTCATCAATTATTACACTTATCGGCTTCAGACTTTCTGAAAAGCCTGCAGATGAGGACCACCCTTACGGCCATGCAAGAATTGAATACGTAACGGGACTTATAATCTCCTTCCTTGTTATGCTCATCGGATTTGAAATTTTTAAATCCTCGGTTGATAAAATATTAAATCCCGAAGTCGGTGTTTTCAGTTGGGTAACTGCGGTTATTCTTGTGGTTTCAATTATAGTTAAATTATGGCTCAGCCGTTTTAACAAGACCCTTGGCAAGCTTATTAAATCAACCGCACTTGACGCTACTGCCGCCGATAGCAGAAACGACTGTATCTCTACCCTTGCGGTTCTTGTTGCCGCAGTAATTTCACACTTCACAGGCTTTAACCTTGACGGCTATATGGGTGTGGGCGTTGCCGTGTTTATTCTTATTTCGGGTATCGGCTTAATTAAGGAAACTGTCGGCCCCCTTTTAGGACAGGCTCCCTCAAAGGAATTATATGAAAAAATCGAGCAAAAAATGTTATCCTATGATAACGTTTTAGGCGTTCACGATTTACTTGTGCACTCCTATGGTCCCGGTAGCTACTTTGCTTCGGCACACGTTGAAATGGATGCTAAAATCGACGTGCTTGTTTGCCACGATATAATGGACACAATCGAGCGTGATTTTCATAATGAATTAAACATTCACCTTGTTGTTCACCTTGACCCCACAGTGCTTGACTGCGAAGAAACCAACGAGCTCAAAGAGGTTGTAAGAGGAATTCTTTATGACATTGACCCCATTATCACCTTCCACGATTTCAGGGTTGTTGTGGGCGAAACAGCAAAAAACGTTTTGTTTGATATTGTTCTGCCGCCTAAATATAAAATGAGTGATGCGGATATTAAAGATTTAATAAAAAACCGCGTAAACGAAGCCGGTAACGGCAACCTTTACGCAGTTATAGTAGTTGACAGAAGCTATGGTGTTTTAAAGAGCGAGAACGATTAACAGATTATAAAATAATACATATCAGTCCGCTGCAGCCGTCGTTGATAATACGTTCAAGGGTTTCCTGAATTTTGGCTCTGGCATCAACGGGCATATGACAAAGCTTGCTTCTTAAGCCCTCGTTTACAAGTTCATTCAAGGATTTACCGAAGATATCAGACTCCCATATTTTATGGGGGTCTTCTTCAAACCCTTCAAGCAGGTATTTAAGCAATTCTTCAGACTGACTTTCGGTGCCTACCACGGGAGCAACCTCGGTTTCAATGCAGGTTTTAAGCATATGAATTGACGGTGCCGACGCAGAAAGTCTTACACCGTATCTGCCGCCCTGCTTAACAATTTCAGGCTCTTTAAGGGTCAACTCGTCAATATCGGGCATAACTATACCGTAGCCCGTTGCTTCGACCTCGTCAAGGGCATTTTTGATACGGTCATATTTTTTCTTTACGTCGCATAAACCAAGAAGCTCTGCCATCAGGGATTCCTCGGAGGATATGCTGAGCCCTGTTTTTTCCTCAATTATTTTATAAATCAAATCACCCGAAAGCACGCCCTTTATCTGTGCGCAGCCGTTGCCTAAATCGAGGCTTGAAATTTCCGAGGAAATTATATTCTCGTTATTCTTCAGACCATTTAAAATACACCCCATATCACCGACACAGGATATATTCACCGCCGACTCCTTAACACTTCGCAGAACTGATGACCTAAGCCAATGCTCACGGTCAAGGGACATAACCCAATTGGGCAGACTGATGCCTATTTCTTTTACAGGGAAGCGGTAAAGTATTGCGGTCAAAACCTCTTTTATAAGACCTTCGTCCATCTGAAGGCAATTAACGGGCATAACGGGGACTGCATATTTTTCCGTAAGCTTAGTTGCAAGATTGAGCGCCTCGGGGCTTTGAGGATTAACGGAGTTAAGAAGCATTACAAAGGGCTTGTTAATGGACTTGAGCTCATCTACAACCCGCTCCTCAGCCTCCTCGTATTCATCACGGGGAATGTCGCTTATTGACCCGTCGGTTGTAACAAGAAGCCCTATTGTAGAATGCTCGGTTATAACCTTTTGGGTGCCGATTTCTGCCGCCATATTAAAGGGTATCTCGTGGTCATACCAAGGAGTCTTTACCATTCTTGGCTTTTCCTCCTCCACGTATCCCAAGGAGCTTGGCACAATATAGCCCACACAATCAATTAACCTTACGTTTAAAGTAGCGTTGTCGGGCAAATCAATTTTCACCGCTTCCTCGGGTATGAATTTGGGCTCCGTCGTCATAATAGTTCTGCCTGCGGCGGATTGGGGTAATTCGTCCTGAGCCCTGCCCCGCTTATATTCACTATCAATATTCGGGATAACAAACGTATCCATAAACCTTTTTATAAATGAGGATTTTCCCGTTCTGACAGGCCCCACCACACCTATGTATATATCCCCTCCCGTTCTTGCTTGAATATCCTTATAAATGCTTGTTTCTGTCATAAATCTACCTCCTGACTTCAACAATAAATATGTAAGGCAGACGAGTTTTATGACGGGAGTTATGATAATTGACATAAAAATTATATTATGATATTATATATAGATATATAAACTTATATTAAGGAGTGCAATTTTGTGATTTTATCCGTAACACCAGTATACGAAATAGCAGACGTTTTTGCGACGTTTATTGACACCTTTAAGCTTCAAAGCTTTCTCCCCTATATTTTAGGTCTTGTGGTTGCCGTTATCTGCGGTGCCGCAATCGGTGTAGAAAGAACCTTACGACAAAAAGAAGCAGGTATCAGAACCCATATTATCGTGGCGCTCGGCTCTGCCCTTATTATGATAGTAAGTAAATACGGCTTTTTTGACCTTATGAGCCTTTCCGACAGCGTTAAGCTTGACGGCGCCCGACTTGCGGCACAGGTTGTTACCGGCATAAGCTTTTTGGGTGCAGGTATTATTGTTTATAAAGGTACTGTTAAAGGTCTTACAACCGCCGCAGGTGTATGGACCACCGCAGGTATAGGTCTTGCCGCAGGTGCAGGTATGTATGGTATTGCGGTTTATGCTACAATAATTCTTTTGATTGTGCAGATTGTAATTCACAGAATTTTACCCGTTGAAAACACAAGCACAACCTCAGTTTCAATGAAGCTTATTGACGATGCCGACGCCGTTGAAATTGTATCTAAAATTTTCAAGGATAACGGATATACAATTATTTCAAACTCCGTAGAAAAAAGGCACGAAAAATACGCCTGCCTTTTCACAATCAGAGCAAAAAGCCATATAAATCCCGACGAGGTTACTAACCTTTTCGCAGGTAACGAATACGTAATTTCCATATCTCTGTAATAAGTGAGGTTTTTAACTTGAAAGAAAAAACAGCATTTGAAAAAGCGTTCAAGCCTTTCCCGCTTATCATTGCCACCTTGGGCATTATACTTGCATTAGTGCTCAATATTATGCGATTAAATCTTTTGGCGGTTGTAAACGTGGGATTTATGTGTATAGTCAGTGCTTGTATATTCATCGGCGTAATCTTCTTGAAGAAGCTTTATAAATGGTTTTTGGTAGGATACGGTGCTTCCGCCATCGGTATATACGTTTACTTCCTTTTGTGGGGTGCCGATGCGGGCTTTGGTGCTTTTTCAAGCGGCAAAGCCGGTTGGACAAGCGCAGATAATCCACTTTTTGCAGGTGAGGGTAATTTTCTTACCCGTCTTGGCGGCGGTATTTTGCTGCTTCTCCCCTGCATTATTGCAGTAGCAATATTGATTTTATGTGTAAAAAAGCTTAATTGCAAAGCCATTGTACACAGAATACTCACTTCAGCTTTGAGCATCTGCCTTGCGGGTACCACTGTTTTCTACGTGCTCACAATGAATCTTCGTGCCGAGCCCAACGTTGAGCGTCTTTGGGAAGGTCACGATGATTACCTTAACGGTGTTGATAACGTAAAAAAAGGCAGTCCCAACGTGCTTTTTATACTTATGGATGATATGGGTTATGGCGACACCTCGCTTAACGGTGCCATTTACGACACACCCAATATGGACAGAATTGGTGAGGAAGGTCTTAATTTTGACAACTTCTATTCAAGCTACTCTGTTTGCTCACCCGCAAGATTTGCTTTAATGACGGGCAGATACCCCTTCAGAGGCTATGCAGATAACGTTATTTACCCGACGGTTGACACCCTTAGCCCATTTGCACAGACAAGAATTTTCAACTCGATTGAAATGGGCAACAATTGTGACGGTATGCTTGGTGATGAAATCACCATTGCCGAGGTATTTAAGGAAGCGGGCTATAACACAGGTGCTTTCGGCAAATGGCACCTTGGTGACTATGGTGAATACTTGCCCACAAACCAAGGCTTTGACTATTTCTACGGTAGCCACCACGTAAATGATATGACCCCCTTCTACCACGTTTCGGAAGAAAACGGTGAATATGAAATTGTAAAAGGTACTGACGACTTACGTGACGAAAACGGCAAGAAGGACCAAAGCGAAATGACCGAGTGGATTCACGAGGAAATTACAGATTGGATTACCGAGCAGGTAACCACATCCAACGAGCCCTTCTTTGCTTACTATGCAACCCCGTGGCCCCACGCCCCTGTTTTTGTTGGTGATGATTTCAACGGTGAAACGGGTATGGGTACATACGCAGACTGTATAACTGAATTCGACTACTATCTCGGTGAGCTTTTCAACACCCTTGAGGAGCTTGGTGTTATGGACGACACAATTATAGTTTTCACAAGTGATAACGGTCCCGCTCTTGAGGGCTCTGCAGGTGAACTCAGAGGCGGTAAATACACTGCATACGAGGCAGGTCAGAAGGTACCCTTTATGATTCGTTGGGGTAACAACAACGACCTTTGGAAGGCCGGAGAAACCCGTTCTAACAGTGCAACACTTGTGGATATGTTCCCGACACTTGTAGAGCTTTGCGGTATTACAGGCAACGAGGGTCAGAAAAATTACTTGCCCACGGACCGTGAAATTGACGGTGTTTCACTTGTCCCCTTGCTCAAAAACGACACTGTTATACATACTAAGGAATACCCCATCCTTCATATGAAGCGTGAAAAGTTAAAGGCTATTCAGTACACCGTGCCTACATCCGAGATTCTTTCGCAGGATGAATATAAGGATTACAAGTACCCTGTATTAACCGAAAACAAATACATAACCTTCAAATACTTCCAGAATATTCAGAATGATAACTCGGCTTTCTTTGATAAGTACAGAAAGAACTGGTTGCACATTCTTAGTGATGATGCGGGTGAAAACCTTAACCGTTCATCGGTTTATCCCTCGGTTGCAGAGGAAATGAACGAGGAGATGAACAACATTATGAAGGATTTCAAGAATAACCGCAGAGGTATTATTGAACAATAAACAAAACTGCCCTCAACTCAAATTTGTGTTGAGGGTTTTTAAAAAGAGGTGTTAAAATGCCCCCACTTTCCATTATGATTAAGCCTGCATCAAGCCTTTGTAATATGCGGTGTAAATATTGCTTTTATCACGACGTTACGGACCACCGTGACGTAAAAAGCTTTGGCTTAATGACGGAAGAAACCGCAGAAAGCTTAATAAAAAAGGCTCTTGAATTTGCCGACGGCGAAAGTGTGGCTTTTGCATTTCAGGGCGGTGAGCCCACAATTATCGGTCTTGATTTTTACAGATTTTTTTGCAAAAAGGCAAGTGAATTAAACGTTAAAAACAGTACGATTCACTACGGTCTTCAGACTAACGGTTCACTTATTGACGACAGATGGGCTAAATTTTTTAAGCAGCACAATTTTCTTATCGGTTTAAGCCTTGACGGTGACTTTGATAACAACTCGTTCAGAATTGATGATAAGGGTGAAAACACCTACCATAAAATAACAAAAGCCGCTAATATATTTGAAAAGCACAAGGTGGATTTCAATATACTAACGGTTTTAACGGGCAGATGCGCCGAAAATATTGACGATATTTTAAAGCATTATAAAAAACGAGGTTATAAATATTTGCAGTTCATTCCCTGTCTTCGTCCCTTTGGTGATAAAACCGAAAGTGAGCTGTATATGACAACGGAGCAATACAAGCATTTCCTGATACACGGCTTTAACGCCTACGTTAAGGATTACGTCAGAGATGAATATACGAGTATTCGCTATTTTGACAACCTTGTGCATTTATATTTAGGTAATCCTACGGAGCAATGCGGTATGTGCGGACATTGTATGCATCAGTTTGTAGCCGAGGGCAACGGTAACATTTATCCTTGTGACTTTTACTGTACGGACGAATGGCTTCTTGGTAATATAAACAATGAAAAGGAAAACTTTGATACCCTTGCGCACTCTGAAAAAGCAATAAGCTTTTTAAAGGAAAGCCTTTACGTTCCCGATGAATGTAAGAAATGCAAATACTACCCCCTGTGCCGTGCAGGAGGTTGCAAACGCTCACGCGAGGACAGAAGCTACTGCGAAAGCTACAAGGCATTTTTTGAGGCTTGCCTGCCCTTGTTCAGGGTGTTTATTAATGAGAAGAAATAAAATCCTCCGAAATTCTCTTTTAAATATAAAATCAAACTTCTTTGTCAATAAAACAAAGTCAAAAGCCTTCCGTTTCTACGGAAGGCTTTTCTTCTTAATATTTATCCTTTATTGCAAGGCCTTTGGTGTTGTAAGCACTATTGGAGCTACCGTAATAAGCTCTTACGGTGTAGGTGTAGGTTGTACCCTTCTTTGCAGTTTTATCAAGGTATTTTACTGTTGATGCACCCTTGACTGTTGCAATTTTCTGCCAGCTACCCTTACCTGTTTTACGATAAACAATGTAGCCGGAAGCACCCGCTACCTTACCCCAGGTGAATGTAATACCATTCTTTGCTGAAACAACCTTTGCGAGCTTGGGTGTTGTAAGTCTTCTGAGCTCAACACCGCTTGTATTATACGCTGAAGTATAAGAGCCGTAGTATGCTTTTACAGTGTACTTGTAGGTAACACCTGCTTTTGCGGTCTTATCGGTGTAAGATACCTTTGTTGCGCCCTTAACTGTTGCTATCTTCTGCCAACTGCCACTACCTGTTTTACGGTAAACGATGTAGCCTGTGGCACCTGCAGCCTTTGCCCACTTAACTGTTACGCCTGCATCAGCATTTGTAGCTGTAGCCTTGGGATATGAAAGGAAGTAAATCTTAAGACCTGATGTATGTCCGCCGTAGCCTGCTTCGTTATTGGCCTTTACCGTGTAAATGTAGTAAGTGCCTGATTTTGCAGTTTTGTCAACATAAGAAGTGCTTGTCACACCCTTTGCGATATTTGACCAACCGCTCCACTTTTTAGTTTTTGCGTTATACGTCTTACGGTAAACGATGTAGTCATCAGCACCTTCAACCGCACCCCAGGTTACCTTTACACCACTACCTGTATTTGCAACCTTGCTGAGCTTGGGTGTTGCAGGCTTGAGCTGAGGAATAACTTCGGTTTCAAGAACCTCACCGCATGTGGTACATTCCTTGTGCTGTGAGCCTGCGGCATTTACTGTAGCGGATTTATCTGTAAGCCAATCCGTGGGTGTATGACCCTTTGCCGGAATTATTGTCTGTGAAAATACCCCACCACACAATGCACACTTTATGCACTGTGAACCATTTTTTTCACAAGTAGGCGTAACATCAACCCATTCACAATATGGTTCTCTTGCATTAAAATGAAACTTAACCGTATCAACAACCTGATTACCATAATAACCTATAGATATTTTTTTCCAATCACTTATTGTTCCGGAATAAAAAATATGGTTTAATTTATTAGCATTACTAAAGGCATAATTTGATATACTCGTCACTGAATTAGAAACTGAAATAGCTTCAAGATTAGAGCAGAAGCCAAAAGCGAATTCACCTATACTTGTTACGTTATTTCCAATTATAACAACAACAAGATTATCACAACTTTCAAAAGTATATCTTTGTATCCTCTTAACACCATCGCCTATTGTAACAGCAACAAGTTTGTCGCAATAGGCAAACGCCTCTTCTCCGAGAAATGTTACATTATTAGGAATAATGATTGATTCAAGACCATCGCACTCATAAAAAGCTTTTTCTTCAATAACTTTCACATTATTTCCTAATGCGATAGTTGCGAGACTATCACATCCCGCAAAAGCCAGTCTGCCGATACTTGTTATACTATCCGGAATATTAATTTTTTTGAGGTTTGAGCAATCACAAAAGGAGGATTCACCTATACTTGCTACGCTGTTGGGAATTTTGATAGATGTAAGTTGTTTACAACAATAGAACGCATAATCTTTTATGGCTGTAACCCCATCCGGTATAGTAATATCTGTTACCAACTCATTGTTAATATAAATGTCTCCTCCGCACCACAGCGGATTAGCACAACGAGACCCGAAACGTATATCACACCAAGCTTTTAAATCATTTATGTAAACCAAATCTGGACTACTATATATAAATGCATCCATATACACATGGGTTAATCCCTTACCCATTGTTATAGCCTGCAAACTTCCGCAACCACTAAACGCCTTTGAACCAATACTTTTCACGCTATCAGGAATTACAATTGATGTAAGACTTTTACAATTTTCAAAAGCGTTATCTCCGATAGTTTTCACACTGTCAGGGATTGTTACAGAAACAAGGCTCGTACATCCTGCAAATGTAGAATCGCCTATTAGGGCAACACCATACGGAATAGTAAGTGAGGTGAGGTCAGAACATTGATAAAATGCTTTCCCAGCAATAGTTTTTGTATCTTCTTTCACTTCACAAACCCCTGATAAACACTTATCAGCTTTTATAAGATGATTATCTATATAGAGCACATTTTTCACCCAATTGTTATCATCCATAGAATATCCCGTGAAATCAAACGCTCCTACCCCAATATATTTCACACTATCAGGTAAATTTATTGATGTCAAATTTTCACAATTTTTAAAAGCATATAGCCCTATAGCTGTTACGGTGTCTGAAACAATCACAGAAGAAAGAGTTGTACAATCATAAAACGCAAATTCGCCTATGCTTGTTACACCCTCACTTACAACAACATTATATACATCAGAATATTCCCAGGGGGCCCCACAATCATCCATACTATCGTAACCATACATATCACCGGTACCGCTTATAGTCAGAGTACCTTCATCATCAAGTGTCCATGTAAGGTTTGAACCACAATAACCGCTACTTGCAGCCTCTGCCTTTATCGCAAAAAGACCGCTAAAGTCAACCTCACTAAGCCCTACGTATGCAGAGCTGAAAATAATGGTTATGGCGAGGATTAATGATAAGCTGCTTTTTAGAAATCTTTTCATATCTAACACTCCATAAAAATCAAAAAAGTGCATAGCAACGAAGCTATGCACCGAACAAACTTGCTTCGATTGCCAATTAACATTTTTATTTTAATACTATTGTAAAAAAATGTCAATGATAACAAAAGCCGTCTGCACTCCATAAGAGCGCAGACGGTTTCATATCACATATCATTTCTTATTAAATCCTCAAGGGTTTCGCCTTTAACCGCAACATAGTCCTCATCACCGTTTACCATAATAACGGGCAATCTGGGGATTCGATTGTAGTTTGAAGCCATTGAGTAGTTGTAGGCGCCTGTTGTAAGCACCGCTATAAGGTCCCCTCTTTGAACGGATTCGGGGAGTTTTATTTTGGGCTGAATTATATCGCCGCTCTCACAAAAGCGTCCTACAAGGTCACAGAGGAAGTCGCAAGGCTCGTTTGCCTTATCAGCCGCTATAACCGTATATTCGGACTCATAAAGAGCGTATCTGGGGTTGTCACCCATACCGCCGTCAATGGCAACGTAGTTTTTATAGCCCTCAATACGTTTAACGTTACCCACTTTGTAAAGGGTTATGCCTGCATCTGCAACAATGCTTCTGCCCGGCTCCATACTTATTGCAGGTTCATTAAGATTAAGGTCGGCACAAAGTTTTTTCACATACTCTGCAACCTGTCTTATGTTATCCTCAATATCAATTTCGGGGTCATTTTCGGTGTATCTTACACCGTAGCCGCCGCCTAAGTCAAGTTCCCTTGCTTCGTAGCCTGTTTGGGCTTTAACGTCGGCTATAAATTCAAGCATAATTTTTGCCGAACGAAGAAAAACGTCAGAGTCAAAAAGTTGTGAGCCAACGTGACAATGGAAGCCCGCAAGGTCGATATTATCCATACCGAGGGCAATCTTGGTAATATCCATAGCCGCACCCGTTTCAATGGGGAAGCCGAACTTTGAATCAACCTTACCTGTGTTTACCGCCTCGTATGTATGAGTATCAATACCCGGTGTTACACGGAAAATAATCTTCTGCTTAAAGCCTCGCTCACCTGCAAAGGTGTTAATTGCCGTAAGCTCCTCAAGGTTATCGACCGCAAAGCAACCCACACCGTTATCCATAGCAAAGTTTATGTCATAATCATTTTTGCTGTTTGAGTGAAAGCAAACATTCGACATATCGCAGCCCGCACTTTTAGCGGTATAAATCTCGCCCGGAGAGACCACGTCAACGCACATTCCCTCGGACTGCACTATATTATAAATCCTTTTGAATGAACAGGCCTTGCTTGCATAAAAGGCACGGGCATTTTCACCGAAGTACTTTTTCATTGCAACGGTGTATTTACGGCAATTATTACGTATGGTCTGTTCGTCCATTACGTAAATGGGGGTGCCGTATTTTTCACCCAGCTCACCAGTACTTCTGCCACCGAAAAATAATGTATTATCTTTTATTTCAAGGTTACTGCAAATCATACGTTAAGGCCCTGTTCTCTCATAAGCTCGAGCATTTTTGCTTCGTTTTCAGGCTCCATAGTTGTAAGAGGAAGTCTTACGTAGTTTTCACCATAACCCATTGCTGCCACTGCAGCCTTTACGGGAATGGGGTTAACCTCACAGAAAAGTGAATTAATAAGAGGAAGAAGCTCAAGCTGAATATTACGGCTACCCTCTAAATCACCTGCAAAGAATTTGTCACAGATTTCAACGGTCTTTTTAGGAAGAACGTTTGACAAAACAGAGATAACACCCTTGCCGCCCAATGAAAGAAGGGGTACAATCTGGTCATCGTTACCTGAGTAAATATCAAATTCACCCTTAGTAAGTGCTGCGATTTCTGCAATCTGTGAAATATTACCGCTTGCCTCTTTAACACCTACAATATTGGGGTGCTTAGCAAGAACCGCACAAGAAGCTGGAGTCAAGTTGCAACCTGTTCTTGAGGGAACATTATAAAGAATACAGGGCTTTGTTGATGCGTCTGCAATTGCAGTGAAGGACTCAATAAGTCCACGCTGTGTAGCCTTGTTGTAGTAAGGTGTAACAAGAAGCATTGCATCGCAACCAACCTCACATGCATATTTGGTAAGAGCAATTGCGTAAGCGGTATCATTTGAACCTGTACCTGCCACAACGGGCACTCTGCCGTTTACCTTTTCAACAGAGAAACGAAGAACCTCCTTGTGCTCCTCGTCAGTAAGGGTTGAGCCCTCACCCGTTGTACCGGCAATAACAAGAGCATTTACGCCCTCGGCAATCTGCCATTCAATGAGTCTTTCAAATGCTTCGTAGTCAACACCTTTTTCATTTAAAGGTGTTACGAGAGCAGTTGCTACGCCCTGAAATACTGTGTTTTTCATAAAAATCACTCCATAAAAATAATAGTTGCCGAAAAGCAACTATCTACACATATAAATACCATAGGTATTAAAGGTATGTAAGATAGCTCTCCGCCACAAGGCGACAGCACCACGGATATTATTCCCTGTTGCCAGCACGACCCTTTGCCATGAATCGTCTTCGGCACCTGCTCCTTTCACCGTGACAGCCTTGGCGGACCGTAAAGCCACGGATACTGATAGCAAAATGCACCTCTATCGGTTGCTATAAATATAACACACCCCATTACCAATGTCAACCACAAAAAGCCACAAATAAAGTATATTTATACAGTATTTTATTATATAAAAAACAAATAATTCCCCTCTTTTTGCAAGAAGGGAATTATATTGAATTCATATAACAAAACCGCCGTTTACAGAAACAACCTGACCTGTAATAAAGCGTGCTTTTTCACTGGCTAAAAACGATACCGTTGAGGCTATATCCTCGGCATTGCCAAGGGTGCACAAGGGGGTTTCGTCCGCAAGGGCTTTTTTGTCCTCGTCGGAAAACTGCGACATCATATCCGTAAGCACAACACCCGGTGAAACCGCATTAACCGTTATACCCGAGGGTCCAACCTCTTTGGCAAGCGCTTTAGTTAAGCCTATTAACCCTGCCTTCGCCGCAGAATAATGAACCTCCATTGAGGCACCAACCTCACCCCACATAGAGGCAATATTGATAATAGTGCCGTATTTTTGATTAATCATATAGGGCAACACTCTGCGACAGCAATTGAAGGCACTTGTAAGGTTAACGCCAATCATTTTTTGCCACATTTCATCGGTAATATCCGTAAAAAGCACCTGCTGAGCAATACCCGCATTATTAATAAGGACATCCACACCGCCGAAGACTTTTTCTACCGTCTCAAGCATTACATTGACCTGTGTTGAATCGGAAACGTCTGCTTTAAACACTTCGACACAAGTAACACCTGAAAGCCTTTCCTTTAAAGCAAGGGCTTCTTTTTCAGAGGTGTTGTAATTAATTGCGATATTATAGCCGTCCTTTGCTAACTGAACACAGATAGCTTCACCTATGCCCTTTGCACCACCTGTTACAAGGGCTGTTTTTTTACAACTCATAATTTATGCTTCGGTAGTGTCAAGAATTCCTGCAAAATCGGTAGCAGTTTCGTCAAGAGTCTCTCTTGTGTAATCTGCGGGTGGTGCGAATACACTTGAGGGCACAACTGCAGAAACCTTGTCGTAATACATAATGCTTCCGTCAGAAGATACCGATTTAATAATTGTGCCGCCGAGGTAGTAGGTTCTTAAGCCCGTTTCGTAAACCACAACGTCATAAACTACGCCATCTTCTGCCTGATTCTTGGTTTCTATAACCTTTGCATCATTGTCAAAGGTGCTTCCTGTAAACATATCAATAATGTCAGCATCGGAAGACTCATCCTTAAGAAGCTCCTTGGTTACTTCAAGGTACATCTTATTATTTGCAGAAAGAATGTATATTTTTTCTTCAAGAACAATTAACCCAATCTCGTTACCGTTATATTCGGTAAATACGGCAATTTTTTCGCCGCTACGCGCTATTTTAAAGGGAATAACCGAGCCGTCCTTTAACTCATTCCTGCCGATAATCATATACTGACTGGATTTGAGAATCTGAGCGTCATCGTACCCCGCAGGAAGCTCATCGGGTGTTGAATCACCATTATCATTTTTATTTGCTTCATTTTTGGAAGCGGTAGTTTTGCCTGTATCCTTATTGTTTGAGGCATTGCCGCCGTTGCTAAGACCCTGCTGAATACGATCCTGAGAAACACCATTAGGTGCAGTTGTAGAGGAATTCTTCGTTTCGTAGAAGTTTTCGCCCTCTTCTAATTCATCTGCAGAAATAGTGATTGCCTCGGTGCCCACAACATTACCTGATTCATCGGTAATTTCGATAATTGCAGTATGGGACTGTGTAGCCTCATCATTAGCGTTAAAGGAAAGCTCACAACCACTGAGCACGAAAACCAATGACGCTAACGTAATTGCTATAATAGATAAAATAATCTTTTTCATAAAACCCTCCGACTGAAAAGTACAAGTCGATTTTAACATAACATAAAAAGAAAAACAATAAATCTTGGTAATCCGTAATTAAAAGTTTACAAACAATTAAATTTCGGTTAACTTTTACTTGCTTTTTCTTTCGTCTTTAAGCATTTGCCTTAAATGAGCAAAGGTGTAAGCCTCCCCTTTTTCTGCAAGTTCTATCAAAAGAGATTCGAGCAAATCAGAGGTTACGGGGTGAATAACCCTGCGACCCTTAGCCCTCATAAAATATTCAAGGGGAAATTGATCCGTATATTTGTCACCGTTGTAGATTTTACTTGCGGCTACCCTGTCGCAAAACATTTCGGCAACGTAGCGAAGGGGCATTTCAACAGGCTCAATCCTTTTGGTTTTTATGTTATAATCCGTCCAATATTCAAAGTGATGCTTGTTTCTGCCCTTGTGGTGAATCCAGGCAAGGGAATAACCCTTATCCTCCCTTTCACCCTCGTTGGGGCTACGCGTACCGATGTAATAATGGGCACCGGGCAAAAACTCGGTCGGTGAATATTTAGACAAATCGTGTCTTAACCCCTGCCAGAAAATACCCGCCTTGGCACAATGCTTTATAACCGCATTGCGGTGCTTGGTAATTGTTTTAAAGTGTTTAATAGGATGTGCCATATTATCAGCTCAACTTAAACACGTAAAGGTGCTCACAAGCAATATCATCGGGTGAACAGATATCTGCCTTAAGAGCGAGCTTGCCGTCACGGTTAATAAGCTCAACCTTAGCGTCGCTACCAAGTAAGCTTACGTTATATTTATCAGAATACTCAATCTCTGCAAAAAGTGTTTCTTTTGAGGGGAATGTATTTGTAATAGCGTAAACATTGCCGTCACGCTGAGTGTAATACACGCCGTCATCTGACTTTTTGGAGTAAACCTCACTTTCGTAAATAGCCTCACCGTTAACCTCAAGCCATTTACCCATACCTAAAAGTCGTTCCTCCATAAGGGGCGGAATTGTACCGTCACCATCGGGACCGATATTAAGAAGGAAGTTGCCACCCTTGGAAACAAGGTCACAAAGAGTATTAAGAAGCTCTTTAACAGAAAGGTAGTTTTCACAGCCCTCTTCTTTATTGATACCGAATGAACAGCCTATGCCACGGCATTCCTCAAAGGGTCTGTCAAGCTCAACGTCCTCAATACGTCTTTCGGTGCCGAGATACACGTCAATAATGCCGTATTCGGTAGTAAAGTTACCACCCTTTCTGCCGCGGGTTTCCTTGCCCCAACGGTCATTGGGAACAATGAAATCCTTAACCGACGACTCGTTATAAAGCCACTGTAAAAATTCAGTTGAGTGCCAAACGTCACTTGTTTGCTCCCACTCACCATCGGTGAAAAGTGTGTTGGGCTGATATTTTTCAACAAGCTCCTTGAGCATGGGATGAAGATGCTCGAGAGCATACTTCTCTGGGTCCTCAAGATAATAGGGATGCCACCACTCGTAAACCGAATGATACACACCAAAACGAACACCCGTACCCTCCATAGCATTTTTAAGCTCCATAAGGAAGTCGCGCTTAGGTGCACACTCTACAGAGTTAAGCCCCGGTGCATATTCGGTTTCATAAAGGCAATAACCGTCATGATGCTTTGAAACAAAGTTTATGTACTTAGCACCTGAACGTTTGAAAAGCTCTGCCCATTTATTGGCATCGAAGCGGTGACCTGTGAACTCATCCTTAAAATCATAATAAGGCTTTGAATTGTAATGCTCCTTGTGGAACGCCTTTGTTTTTATATGTGCCTCGGACTGAGGATTTTCCATATTACAGCAATAGCCGTACCACTCGGCATAATCCTTAACGGGAGCGTATGCAGGGATACTATAGAGACCCCAATGTATAAAAATACCGAATTTTGCTTTACCGAACCATTCGGGCACTTTTCTGGAATTCAAGGAATCCCAATTATTTTCAAACATAACTTTACCTCTTTTCGTATAATTCAACACCAAAATGAACAGTTATCTCAAGTTCATTAAGGCTTATTAATTTTTGAGTTTCTTTACGACCTGTTTTGTAATAATAGGGGGTCATCTTAAAAAGATTCATAATATCATCATTACAGGTAAGCTTTATTTTATACTTCAGCTCCTTTGTGGACGTGAGTCTGAAAAGCTCATCATCACGTTTTTCGGGCTTGTTTTTATAGGGAATGTCGTACAACGCACATTTAAGCTCCCACAAATGGTCCTCAAAAGGAACCGCTTTAATAAGGATACCGTCATCCTTTAAAATACGTGAAAAATCGCTATACGCCGACGGCGCAAAAACGTTCAGAATACAGTCAACGCTACTGTCAGCATAGGGCAAGGAGAAGGCACTTGCTACGGCAAACTCGCACTCCTTGAGTGCTTTGGAGGCGTACCTTAAAGCATCCTTGGATATATCAATGCCCGAAATACGATATTCGCTCAATGAGGCTACGGCACCCGTATAATACCCCTCGCCGCAACCAACGTCCGCAATAACGCTTTCGGAAGTCAGATTATCCGAAACCACGTCACACAAAGCCTTCTGCAAGGGCTCGTAAAAACCTTTTTCAAGAAAATCACGACGTGCACGTACCATAAGCTTATCATCGCCGTGTCGCTTTGCAGACGACTGTTGGGACATAAGAAGATTCACGTAGCCATCCTTAGAAATATCAAAGGTGTGGCTATTAGTACAAGCATAGCTTCTATCTGCAATATTCAATTGTTCCTTACAAACAGGGCAAATAAAACAAGACATATTATAAACCATTAAAGGCTGCCATAGGCAGCCTTAATTTATTCCTCGATAAGAAGTTTTTTGAGTTCGCTCATAAATGTGTTTATGTCCTTAAACTGACGATAAACAGATGCAAAGCGAACGTAAGCCACTTCATCAATATCCTTAAGCTTATCCATAACGTACTCGCCGATTTTAACAGAGGTAACCTCACGGTCAAGCGAATTCTGAAGCTCAGCTTCTATTTCATCGATAGCCTTTTCGATAACGTCAACAGAAACAGGACGTTTTTCACAGGCGCGCATCATACCGTTAAAGAGTTTGTCACGGTCGAATACCTCACGTGATTTATCCTTTTTAACTACAACGATGGGCACACTCTCGATAATTTCGTATGTAGTAAAGCGTTTGCCACAGCTCATACATTCCCTACGACGGCGAATACGCTCACCCTCGTCGGTTGGTCTTGAATCGATAACCTTGCTTTCTTCAAAGCTACAGAAAGGACATTTCATAAAGGGCACCCCTTTTAACATAAAATACATACATATTATAACAAACAAAAAATTTCAATTCAAGTTATTTTTGTTTTTTTATGGGTTCATTTACCATTGAATACTTTAATTTTTTATTGTAACATTGTTCTGGTGGTTTAATGATACAAGAAATTAAAAATATAAGGTTATTTTACAAAGGTCTCGGCAGTAAC
>JAFYLQ010000058.1 GCA_017550105.1 Clostridia bacterium
GCATACCCAACCGCCATTTTCAATTCGGCGAAGGATTTTAAGCCCTGCGTTTTCGAGGCTTTCGCAAACCTCGTCGGCTCTTGTATCAATTATACCCGAGGCTATAAACTTGGCATCAGGGAGCATAAAGGCTTTTACCTGAGTACTGAAAAGCTTGATAATATCTGCAACGATATTGGCAACCACAATACTGTATTTTTCGGTAACCTTATCTGCAAGGTCACCGCAGACAAACTGCAATTTTTCCTCATCGATGCCGTTCATTCTGCCGTTTTCTGCGGCAGTTTTAACTGCAACGGGGTCAATGTCAACACCAAAGCCCTTTTGGGCACCAAGGAGCATTGCGGCAATTGCTAAAATACCGCTACCGCAACCGATGTCAAGGACTGTATCTTCTTCCGTTACGATTTCGTCAAGAACCTCAAGGCAAAGTCTTGTGGTGTCGTGTGTACCCGTACCAAAGGCGGCACCTGGCTCAATATTAAGAATCGCCCTGTCACCTGCATCATAATCATCAATCCACGTGGGTCTTATGAAAAGTCTGTTACCAACGGGTGTGGGCTTGAAATAGGCTTTCCATTTATCAGCCCAATCCTCCTCGGAGCAACCCTCTGTTTCGATTTTATATTCTACACCCTCCGCATCAAGTCTTTCAGACAAGAAGGATACTGCTTCTGATGGGTTCATACCTTCTTCAAGATAGACGTGGATTATTGATTCATCACGATTTTTTTGCAATAAATCCTCGTCAATAAGGTCAATGTGTGCTATTTCCCAGGCTTCGGTTTCAAGGTTACTGTAATCCTCAATATAAATGCCGTAGGGCACGGTCATAACCGCAATGCCCGATGCTTTTTCGGTATCACCTGTGGGAACGTAAATTTTAACTTCTGTGTATTCCATTATATACCTCAATATTTGTTATGTACGTCTTCTGCAAAGCAAAGACAATCCTTGATTTCAAGAACTGTTCCGTCATCAAGAACCGCTTTACCGCTAAGTCTTCCGAATACCTGATGCTGGTCGGTGATAATGAACTTAATGTCAATCTTAGCCGCACGGTCAAGAATGGGTTGGAATTCCATTTCAAACCTGCCGTCACTTGAGGTGAATGTCCACGGGTCTGTGTAGCCTGATTCGGGAATATTAAAGGTTACATCGTCAAGCTTGTGGCATTTGCCGTCGTAGAAAAGAATATTTTCACTTGCGGCAGTTGTATCACCGAAGCCGTAGCCGATATTAAAGCCGAAGGGTTTGCCGTTAACGGTCATATTACCCGAACCCCAATACCAGGTGTTATCGTAAGTCCATACACCTCTGCCCCAATCAAGAGTACCGTAGTCCGTTTCGGGATTAAGCTCGTAGGTTTTGCCGTCATACTCAATTGTACCGCTTGCCCTCATACAGTTGATTTTCTGATTGTAATAGAAGGCAGTTTTCTTTTCCTTCCAAGGAGTAGCAATAACCATTGTATCCATAGGCGGCTGAGAAAGTGTTATATTGCACTTAATATCCTTTTCACCGTTGAATTTTTTGAAATCGCAACGAAGGATACGCTTGTTTTCGCCCACTGTAAAGGACATATCAAGACGCTTATCCTTATATTTAGTAACACCCGATACACTTGAAACGGGAAGTCTGAATTTACCCATCGGGAATGCATTGAGTATTGTTTCGGTGTGCTCCCAGGGTTCCTTACCCAAATCAAGGAACGAAGCGGACTGAAGACCGATATAGCCGTCGTCAGAAATGGTGAAAGCAACTGCAATATCGTGCTCCTCGGAAACAACGAGGTAATAGTCCCATTCTTTAATTCTGAATTTCGGGGCCTTTATGTCGTCACGTGAATACTGCTGAACAAGTTGTTTTGACCAACCGGGCTCACGTAAAGAGCCGTCCTCCTTTAAAAGCTTTTGAACATTTGTAACTTCATGATTTCTCATAATAGCACCCCTTTTATTCATTGATAATGTTAGCCTGAGGCTGAACGTCTATTCTGCCGTGATTATAAAAACGTCTGTTGTCGAGCATCCAAAGGCGGTTTGTAAAGCCACCCTTTTCAACGTCCTTAAGAGCGTCTGCCATTTCGTAAATATTTGCATCAAACATATCGAGCTGTGAAAGAACCTCTGCTTCAATAAAGCCGGGTCTTACAGCCGCACCGAATTCAAGCTGACCGTGATGTGAAATGAGCATATGCTGAAGAAGATACTTTTTCTCAGCGGTAACGTTTAATTCGTCACATTTTCTGCCAACGTCCTCGGCACCCATTACAAGGTGACCAAGAAGCATACCCTCTAAGGTGTGACCGTCCACAACACCTGCATCATTAAGACTGTATTCACGGATTTTAGCTATATCGTGAAGCACCGCACCTGAAATCAAGAGCTCACGGTCAATGCAGGGATAAATAGCACAAACACACTCGGCAAGACGAACAATTGAAAGCGTATGGTATAAAAGTCCGCCCAACATAGCGTGATGAAGCTTCTCTGCCGCAGGGAAGGTCACAAGAGCGGTTTTGTTATCCTCAATCATAGCAAGTACAACTGATTTAAGTTCGTCGTCACTAAAGCCTTTAACTATGTTTATAATGGTTGAGAGCATATCCTCACCGTTACAATCGGCAGATTTTACGAAGTCGGAAAGCTGCACACCGTCTTCGTCACTTGCGGCTCTTACACGTTGAATTATAAACTGGTCGTTACCGTTATACTGTTGGAGCATACCACGAACCTTTACGATTGTGTTCACCTTGGGCATGGGGGTGTTCTCTTCACGGTAATCCCACATTTTTGCGTAAATATCCCCATCCTTGTCACCTAAAACCGCATCAAGGAAGAAGGTGCCGTTCTTAGCACTCTTTTTATCACAGCTTTTTACAAGTGCGAAGCCCTCGTAAAAGCCTGTTTTTTCGTTCTTCTGAAAATTCATATATTTACTCCTTTATAATTGAGTTTATAACGTAGGACGTCATAAGATACCCTGCAACCGGTGGTGTAAAGGACATTGAGCCCGGCACGGATGAATCAGTTTTTACGGGTTCCTCCTTGGAATAAACCACGGGCAATTTGTGTACCCCTCGTTTTTTCAGCTCCCTACGCATTACACGAGCCAAGGGGCAAACGCTTGTTTTAGAAATATCTGAAAGCTCAAGCATTTCGGGATGAAGCTTATTACCCGTGCCCATTGATGAAATTATACTAACACCCGATTCCCTCGCCCTTACCACAAGCTCAATTTTAGCCGTAACGTTATCTATACAATCAAGTATAAAGTCATACTGACTTAAATCGATATTATCGGCAGTTTCGGGTAAATAAAAAAGGTCGTATTTATGAATGGTGAGCTCGGGATTTATGGTGAGAAGCCTTTGTTCAACTGCCTCGGTTTTCTTCTGACCGACAGTTTTATCGGTTGCTATAAGCTGGCGATTAATATTGGTAATATCAACAACGTCCTTATCCACAATTCCGAGTGTACCGACACCCGCTCTTGCAAGAGCCTCCGCCGCAGCAGAGCCAACCCCACCGAGACCAAAAACAATCGCCGAGGAATTTTTAATTATATTCATTTTATCCTCACCGATAACCCTTACGGTACGTGAAAACCTTTCGTCCAAAAACTCACCGCCTTAACTAACCTATTTAATATAATTATATTTTATAATATTAATAATGAAATTGTCAAATAATATATGAAAATAAATCCAATATTTTTACGGAAGGCTTTTAAAGAATGAAAAGACGTATTATTGCATTTGTTCTGACGTTGAATTTTCTGTTTTTATTCCTATCGGGAAGACTTTTTAAAATATCCGCCTCACCCCAAAGTGCCTCTGCACAATCAAGTGTAAGGGTCAAGGATATTGACACCTCAAGGGGTATGATATATGACCGCAATATGCAGTGTCTGGTAAATTCAGAATATGGTTATACGTTTTTAATTAAGCCCTCGGGCTACACCTTTAATTTGCTTAATGAAAAGGGTTACGTTACACAAGCCAATGAAAACATCAAAAACGGTGAGCTTTTATTTATTAATAGCGAAAACGAATTTGCGTTTGAGGAAAACAAGTACGTAAAATCACTATCCGTTTACAAACGCTACCCCGACAGTTGTGCCTTGCACATTATCGGCTACACTGACTATAACCAACAGGGTGTAAGCGGTATTGAAAAGTATTATAACGACCTGCTGATTAAAAGTGGCGGTACGCTTAGTGTGGCGTATTCTGCAGATGCTAAAAACCGACTGCTTTCAGGTGAAGCTATTGAAATTAGAGACAACGGCTATTACGCCCCCGAGGGTATTGCCCTGAGTATCGATAAAGATATTCAGACAATTTGCGAGAATGCACTAAAAAACCATAACATTTCAAAGGGTGCGGTAATTGTGCTTGATACTGAAGACGGCGGTATTCTTGCCTGTGCCTCAGTCCCCTGCTATGACAGAAGCAATATGGAGGAATATCTTAGCAGAGATGATGGGCCCTTTTTAAACCGCGGTTTTTCCGCCTACCCCGTAGGGTCTGTTTTTAAATTAGTTACCGCCATATCGGCACTTGAAAATAATATGGAATTACCCACCTATACCTGCACGGGCAAAATCGAGAAAAGTCAGAACACTTTTAACTGCAACAAGGCAGAGGGCCACGGCACAATTGACCTGAATGAAGCCGTTGCACAGTCCTGTAACCCGTATTTTATTGAATTAGGAACGCTTACGGGTGCCGAAAGGCTTTTGCACACCGCCGAAGTTTCAGGCTTTGGTAAGGCTACGGATTTAGGTAACGGCAATTTTACGGATTCGGGAGTATTGCCCCAAAAGAAAGACCTTAACAGTGAAGCCGCCGTAGGTAACTTTGCCTTCGGACAGGGCAAATTCACCGCAACACCCTTACAGGTCGCAGTTTTTCTGAACACTATTGCAAACGACGGAATTTACAAGGAGCCTCACTTAATAAAGGGCTTTGTAAACAGTGACGGTGCATTTTCACCTAAAGGGGCAACTGATACGTACCGTATTTTTAAAGAAAACACCTGTAAAACCGTAAAAAATGCAATGCTCAAAACCACCACGAATGGCACGGGTAAAATTGCATTTTCATCACTTTTTGACTCCTGCACCAAAACTGCAACCGCCCAAAGCGGACAATATGACAAGAACGGTCGTGAAATTAAAATATGTTGGTTTGGGGGCTTTTTCCCCGCCGAAATCCCCAAATACACAGTTTGCATAATGGTGGAGGACGGGACCTCAGGCGGTGCCGACTGCGGACCCGTATTCAAGGAAATCAGCGAAAACATCTATATAAAAAGCCACCCCCCGTATAATACGGAGGGTGGGTGAAACCTTATACATATTTTATGTAATTAAGCCTCTGCTTCTTTTTTCTTGTTGAAGCAA
Organism: Clostridia bacterium; assembly: GCA_017550105.1. Classification (GTDB taxonomy): domain Bacteria; phylum Bacillota; class Clostridia; order Oscillospirales; family Acutalibacteraceae; genus DTU089. The sequence continues at coordinate 5,410 of JAFYLQ010000058.1, forward strand.
TCGCTGCAGTAAACAGGGCGATCCTCACGGGGCTTGAAGGGAACTTCAGCAACACCGCCGCACTCTGCACAAACTGCTGTGAATTTTTCACGCTCGCCTCTCATAGCCTGCTTACGTGCATCACGGCATGCTTTACAGCTCTTGGGCTCATTTACTAAACCTTTTTCTGCGTAAAATTCCTGTTCTCCGGCTGTGAAAATAAATTCGTTGCCGCACTCTTTACAGATGAGTGTCTTGTCTTCGTACATTTTTGCTACCTCGCTTGTTAATGATGTTGCCCTCTAACGGAATTGCACCGCCACCTTTGGTGAAGTTTTTGGAAAATTCCGCAACCTAACAACGCTCTGCTTTTAAGCTAAGAGGACATATATGTGAACCGATTACTCGGAAAACACATCCTTTAATTTTCGTCTTGCACGTTGAACCGCATTGTCAACGGACTTGGGCGACATACCAAGTTTTTCGCCGATTTCGGCATAGGACATACCACCGGCTTTGAAAAACACGACTGTTTTTTCGACCTCGGAAAGTGACACCTCGCAGGCATTAAGAACCTCGTTAAGACGCTCACTTGTAATAATCTGACCCAAGGGGTCCTCGGTGCTTTCGACACCCTGCAACGCCTCGGCAGTGTCATCAATAGGAATATCACCCGAAGCATTACTTGCAGCAGTGTTTATACTGTTGCGCATACAAACGAATGCATAGGCTTCAAAGGGAACACCCTTTTGAGCATCGTAGGTTCTGACGGCATTCAAAAAGCCGAACATACCCTCCTGAACAAAATCGTCCGTATCAAGGTACGCGGCGGTTGTGTTTATGTAGCGGGTATTGAGAAAACGACGTGCCAGAACGTCAAATGCGTATTCGTCATTATTCCGAGTTAATTGTACAAGCTCTTCATTTGTGAGTGAGGCATAATCAGAATATTTTTTGCTCAATATACCACCTCAAATTACTCTTGTACAACATAGTTATGATATCACGCTTTTGTTATTTTGTCAAATATTTTTTGACATTAGCCTGTGTTTTTTGTGAAAAATATAGAATATTTCTTTTTTCGACAAAAAAACTTCTCAATTTTTCAAAATTGAGAAGTTAATTTTCCATATTCAAATATTCGGTATACACATTTTTGTCTACCTTGTACCATCTGCCCTTGATTTTCATACACCAAAAGTCATTGTAGCGGCTTGTGTAAGTACCCTTTTCGCCCTTGGCAACAACGTCAACGCTTATAATTTCAACCTGCGACGGAAGCTGAATGTATGAAAAATTGGTTTCAAGAATTTCATTGAACGCTTTAAGCTCGGTTTCGCTTAGTGTTCTTTGGGATATAACCTTATAAGACAGTCTATAGCCCTCGCCACATTTTTCGGTATAAAAAGCGTGGCTTGTCTGCATGGGAAGAACCATTTGCTTAAAGGTTTCATCCTCGGCAAAATAGCGGTTATTTAATTTATACTCCTTAATATTATCATCATAAAGAGCATAATACATATTTGCATTTTCTGTCTGAGTGGCTTTGACAAAATTCTTAATAATCCTTTCGGGCTTTGAAGCGGTAAAAGAAGAGGTCAGAAGTGCCGCAACCACAAGAACCAAAGCGAAGCCAACCAAACCCGCAAGAATGGATTTCAAGGAAAATTTAAGCTTAACACCCTGCTTTTTAACAAATTTTGACGGTGCTTTCTTTTTAGGTGAATTGAGTTTCTCACCGCAATAGGCACAATTTATGAAATTTTCGGGACTTTGCTTGTGACAATTTTCGCAGTACAAAACCTCACCCCCTATTAATATCCAAACAAAAACCGTAGAAAGACAAAGCCTTCTACGGTTATATTTGTGTAACGGTTAAACCGTATTAATTCTTAAAGAATTATTCAGCTGCTTCTTCTGCAACCTCTTCAGCTGCTTCTGCTGCTTCCTCAACAACCGCTTCGGGAAGAAGTGCGCGGATTGAGAGGCTTACTCTCTTTCTTTCGTCGTCGATGTCAGTAATCTTAACGTTTACCTTTTCGCCGATTTTAAGAGCATCTGCAGGCTTAGAAATGTGCTTGTTAGCAATCTGAGAAATGTGGATAAGACCGTCGATACCGGGCATAATGTGAGCAAATGCACCGAAATCTGTGAAGTTAGCGATTTCAACCTCAACCTCTGAATCAACAGCGTATGTTCTCTTGAAGATTTCCCAGGGATTGTCCTCAAGCTTCTTGTAGCCGAGAGCAATCTGCTTCTTTTCGGGGTTAAGAGATTTGATTGTAACCTCAACCTCGTCGCCTACGCTAACAACCTCTGAGGGGTCTTTGATTCTGTTCCATGAAAGCTCAGAAACGTGAATCATACCGTCAACGCCGCCGATGTCAACGAATGCACCGAATTTCATAAGAGATTTAACAACACCCTTACGAACTTCACCTTCCTGAACTTCTGCCCAGAATTTTTCTTCGTTGGCTTTTCTTTCTTCCTTAAGAACGGCACGGATTGAGCCTACTGCTCTTCTTCTCTGCTTGTTAACTTCAATAACCTTGAACTTAACAGTTGTTTTGAGAAGGTCTTCGAGCTTGTCGTTACGGCTCATAGTTGCAAGAGATGCAGGAACGAAAAGACGTGCATTCTTGGATACTACGATAACACCGCCACGAACGATTTCGGTAACAACACCTTCAAGAATGGTGTCTGTACCTTCTGCTTTAACGATTTCGTCCCAAGCAGCAATAGCGTCGTAACGCTTTTTGGAAAGCATTGTAACGCCTTCCTGGTCGTTTGTTTTCATGATAATGAGGTTAAGTGTATCGCCGATTTTGAGTTCAGCCTTGGGATCTGCATGGGGGTCATTGCTATATTCACTGTAGGGAATATAACCGGTCTGTTTCCTGCCGATATCAACCTGTATCTCTGTGGGGGATACACTCAATACTGTACCAACAACCTTCTGGTCGCTGTTCATACTGTTGAGTGATTCCTCTAAAGCTGCTGCAAAATCAAATTCTTCAGTAGCTACAGAGTCCAGCACTTTCTCCTCCTCAATCATTTTGTTTTCGTTTACAATTTCGGACATGGTTTCAAGTACCTCCTTTATAATACCGGCGGGAGTAGATGCACCCGCAGTAAGACCGATTGAGCCGTACCCCTTCAGAGGAATACCATAAAGCTCTGAAGCGGTTTCAACAAGAAATGCAGGACAATTGACCTCACACACGCCAAGAAGCTTACGGGTGTTGGAGCTGTGTCTGCCGCCAACAATAACCATAGCGTCACTTTTGCGTGAAAGCTCGGCTGCTTCATTCTGCCTTTCTTCGGTCGCACTGCATATTGTATCAAATATTTTCGCATTTGTACATAGTAAATTTATTTTTTTTACACTTTTTTGCCATTCTTTTATGCTAAAAGTGGTCTGAGAAACAAAAATAAGGGATTTTTCTGAAAAAGAAGGATGTTCACGGAGAAGCTCGTCGATTTTTTCCGCATTACCGATAACGTAGGATTCGCCCTTAGCACAGCTTTTTATACCCTTAACCTCGGGGTGGTTTTCGTCACCTGCAATAAGGGTAACCACGTCTTCAGAGGAATTATCGAGAACAATTTTATGGATTTTTTTAACGAAGGGACAGGCGGCATCAATAAATTCACATCCGCTTTCCTCAACCTCTCGAAGAACCTCCTGTGTAACGCCGTGGGTACGAAGAACAAGAATTGCATCGGGTTCAACCTCGGAGGGAGACTCAACTACCTTTACTCCCCTTTTTTCAAGGTCCTCAATAACCTGAGCATTGTGGATAATGGGTCCGAGTGTTGCAACCTTGCGACCCTCGGAGGCAAGCTTTTCAATAAGCTTTATTGCACGGTCAACACCGAAGCAAAAGCCCGCTTTTTCAGCAAGTGTGATTTCAGCCATTAAAGTCGCTCCTTTATAACCTTGAGCATATATTCAATTGAGCCCTCAAGGTCAAGGTTTGTTGTGTCAACAAGAATTGCATCGTCTGCCTTTTTGAGAGGTGCAATTTCACGGTGAGTATCCTGATAGTCACGAAGCTCAATATCCTTGAGAATTTCGTCAAACACTACCTGCTGACCCTTTTCGATAAGCTCTTTATATCTTCTTTCGGCTCTTGCCTGTGCGGAAGCAGTAAGATAAATCTTAATCTGTGCATCAGGAAGAACAACGGTACCGATATCACGACCGTCCATAATACAGTTATTTTCAGCCGCAATATTACGCTGTAATGAGAAAAGGAATTCACGAACCTTGGGGATTGCAGAAACGTTTGAAGCCGCCATAGAAACCTCGTTCTGTCTTATAGCCTCAGAAACGTCCTCATCACCGAGGAAAACCCTCTGCTCACCGTCAATAAAACGAAGTGAAACATTAACACCCTCAAGTGTGGGAAGAACCTCCTCTTCAGATTTAGTGTTCTTGCCCTGTCTTAACACGTTAAGACCAACGGTTCTGTAAAGAGCGCCCGTATCAACATAGATGAAGCCAAGCTCCTTTGAAACCTTTTTTGCTATTGTACTTTTACCTGCACCTGCAGGTCCGTCGATTGCGATATTAATTGCCATAACTATTCTCCTTAATTTATACTGTTTCCCGCAAGGTGGCCCGTTGAAAAGGCAATCTGCAGATTGAATCCGCCTGTGTATGCATCAACGTCTATAACCTCACCTGCGAAATAAAGACCCTCAACAAGCTTACTTTTCATAGTCTTGGGGTCAATTTCAGAAACGCTTACGCCACCCGAGGTAACTATTGCCTCGTCAATGGGTCTGAAATCCGTTACGGTGAGCCTTATATCCTTAAGGGTATCAACTAAAATGGAACGCATCTCCTTAGTAACCTGATTGGACTTGATGTTGCCGTTAAGACCCGATAGCTTGACGATAACGGGTATCATTTTGCGGGGCAGCATAAGTGCAAGGGTGTTATAGAGATTTTTATTTGAGCATTCAAGCAAATCCCGTTGAATACGTTTATCAAGCTGTTCGTAGCTGAGAGCGGGCTTGAAGTCAATATGTATTGTGTATCTGCCACGCTCCATATTGCGCATATGGGACGAAGCGGATAAAATCATAGGACCTGACACACCGTAGTGTGTAAAGAGCATTTCACCGAAGTCCTTATAAACCTCTTTATAATTTTTGTTGTCCTCAACCCTGATTTCAACGTTACGAAGTGATAGTCCCTGAGCATCGGTACACCAGCCCTCGTGACATTCAAGGGGAACAAGCGAAGGCTTAAGGGGTGTGATTGTGTGACCCACCTGCTTTGCAAGGGTGTAGCCGTCACCCGTTGAGCCTGTTGCGGGGTAAGAAATACCGCCCGTTGCAATAAGGACGTTTTCGGCAAAAAACTCCCTACCGTCGTCGGTTCTGCAACCCTTTACCGCACCGTTTTCGGTTATAAGCTCGGTAACCCTGCCCTGCTTTCGTTTAACACCGTTAACGGTGATAAATTTATTAAGAGCATCTACAATATCAAGGGCTCTGTCAGATACGGGAAAAACACGGTTGCCACGCTCAATTTTAAGCGGAACGCCCATACTCTCGAAAAAGTCGATGGTATCGTCAGTTGTAAATCTTGAAAATGCACCGTAAAGAAATCTGCCGTTTACGGGGACGTTTGCAATAAGGTCATTAAGAAGCGGACAGGAGTTGGTAACGTTGCATCTGCCCTTGCCGGTTATTGCGACCTTTCGTGCTAATTTGTCGTTACGCTCAATGAGTGTAACCTTAAGACCTCTTTGTGCGGCTGTACCTGCCGCCATAAGTCCTGCGGCACCGCCGCCGATTACGATTAAATCCATAAATAAATCCTTTATAAAACTATAAGTTTGTCAGTCATTTCCTTGCCGCACGTCTGTGGCACGGGTAAGCATAAGGAGAAAATATCCCTTGCCCTGCATTCAAGCTCGAAAATCCTTTGTGCATTTTCGCCGAGGGCTTTAATATCCGACGACTTTGTAACAATGGGTAAGGTTGCAGTATTTTTTGCCTGTTTTAGAACCTCGGCACCCTTTTCATTGAAGCCAAGCACCCTGATATAGGGCACGGGAATGTTTATATATTCGTTGGTTATACCCAACAAGGCACAAAGAACAATCCTTCTGAGTCTTGAATGAGTATACCTCTTTGTCTTGACTTTTTCAAGTATTTCGCCCAAAGTTACGGAGCCTCGCACCGCTTCAATGAACCTGAATTCAAGTCCCTCGCTCACGTCGGGAATATTTATAAAATCGTCAACGCTCATTGTACGAAGCCTGTATAAAATTGCATTTTCGAGCTTACTGAAATCCGCAGGTGCATTGCCTGAAGCAACGGCATCACTTAAAATATCAAACGAGCCCTCAGGCATAAAGGCTTTATACTCGTCACCGTTTTTCAAAAACGAGCGTATTGCTGAAGCCGAGCAGAAGTTCAGACTAATTTCATCCGAATCATGGGAAACCCCCACCCTTTTTATCGTAACGGGCTCTATGGGGTAATTGTTTTTTAAAATAGCCTTGACGTACTCAACACCCAATAAATCGTTGGGTGAGGAAAGCGCCCTTGCAACGTTTTCACCGCAGGTTTCGGCAAGTGCCTGTTGCCTTGCATCGGGAAAGGAAATACCTTTATTAAGATATTTTTCAAGCACGGGTGAGAGCTCGTCACTCGTCAGGGCTTTTGCACATTCTTTTAGGCACTCAACGTCACCGCATTCGGAGCCAAAACCAAGGGCATCTATGCACCCGAGGGAACCCAAAACCGAAACACCACCCTGAGCAAAACGCTCTGCAGAAGCGGTCGCATACACAACGGGTAAACTGAGAACCAAATCAACACCACAGGAAAGAGCGGCTTTGGTGCGCTCGTACGGTGACATACACGCACACTCACCACGTTGCACAAAGCTTTCGGACATTACCGCTGTTACGGTATTTTCGCCATTGGCTTTTAAGGTGTCAACAATATGTTTATGTCCGTTATGAAACGGATTAAACTCAGCCACAATGCCGTAATTCACGGTACTCCCCCTTAATTTACTATTATATATTTCACTTTTACACTTGAAAAACAAAATATTAGTGCTATAATTATTACTTGGTAATTATTTTACACAATTAATGTGCTTTTTATTTTCCAAAAAGGAATTAAAAGTGTTTTTATTGGAGGTTTATTAATGAAAATTCTCGTAATTAACTGCGGAAGCTCCTCTTTAAAGTATCAGCTTTTTGATATGGAGGGCGAAAAGGTACTTGCAAAGGGTATCTGCGAATCCATTGCTACCGATATGAGCCACACAAAGGGTTCAACATTCGATGGCAGAAGCTTTGATGCATACGTTGACATTCCCGACCACAAGGTTGCCTTCAACATTGTTAAGGATGCACTTGTTTCAGGCGAATGCAAGGTTATTGACAGTCTTTCAGAAATCGGTGCTATCGGCCACAGAATCGTTCAGGGTGGTGACCGCTTCACAGAAAGCGTTCTTATCAATGACGGTGTTCTTAAGGCTATCGATGAGCTCAGCGTGCTTGCTCCCCTTCACAACCCCGCACACGTTATCGGTATTGAATGCTGTAACGAGGTTTTCGGTGCATCGGTTCCTCAGGTTGCAGTTTTTGACAACGCATTCCACAGCACAATGCCCGAAACATCATATATGTTCGGTATTCCTTATGAATACTACGAAAAAGACCACATTCGCCGTTACGGTGCTCACGGAACTTCACACCGTTTTGTTGCATACAGAACTGCCGAAATCGTTGGCAAGGACCTTAAGGATATTAAGCTTATCACTTGTCACCTTGGTAATGGTTGCTCAATCACCGCTATCAAAGACGGCAAGGTTCTTGACACAAGCATGGGTCTTACTCCTCTTGATGGTTTCATGATGGGTACACGCTGCGGTGCTATTGACCCCTCGGTTGTTACATACATTATGGACAAGCACAACCTTACACCTAAGGAAATGGACACCATTATGAATAAGAAGAGCGGTGTTCTCGGTATTTCAGGTGTTCACTCCGACGACAGAGCTGTTCGCGCTGCTGCTCAGGAAGGCAACAAGAGAGCAAAGCTCGCACGTGATATGCAGTGGTACCAGATTCGTAAATGCATCGGTTCATACGTTGCAGCTATGGACGGTGTTGACGTAATCGCATTCACAGGCGGTATCGGCGAAAACTGTACAGACCTTCGCGAGGACGTTCTTAAGAACCTTTCATACCTCGGTATCGAGCTTAACGAGGAAGCAAATGCAGTTCGCGGTGAAGAAATCGAGCTTACAAAGCCCGGTTGCCCCGTAAAAGCATTCTGCGTTCCCACAAACGAAGAGCTTGCTATTGCAAGAGATACAAAGGAAATTGTAGAAAAGCTTTAATATTAAAACGAATGAGCCCGATGATAACATCATCGGGCTCATTTTTATTGCTTTCTATAATCATACGTATCTTTTAAAACATTTAGCTCTACGTCGTTTATACTGACGGTTGTTTCGTCTATCCAGTATATATCAGCTTCAGAACAATCATATTGCCAGTATATATTCTTATTTTTTCCTGTTTCGTTATCAGTCAAAGTCCCCAACACAGACCAGCCCGTTGTTGCCCCACTGCTATTCAAATAGGCTGTTACTGTATATTTATTGTCCGCTGACGATACTTCCGTTATTTTATCCTGCCCTTCAATACGCTGAATACCAAAAAGCAACCAATTCACACTGTACGCGAAAAAACTTATAACAAGAACTAACGCAAGACACGCTTCTATCAATTTTTGTAGCACTTTACTTCCCCCTACTCAGCAGGATTGATGGATGCAATAATAAATATTTGCTTTTGAATCATAGATAAAAATCATCCATTGTGAAGTTAAATACGAGCCATCAAATTCATTAACTACATCTTCTTTCACATCGTCGTAATAACAAATATACGTACCTTCACTATTAAGTTGCTTTGATATTACCGGTTTCGTAAATTCGTTGCCATAGTAATTAAAGTTGCATAAAATTTTATCATACTGTTCATTAAAGCCACTCCAATTTCCGTTCTGCACATCTTCGAGTAGCGCCTCTTTATCGGCTTTATTGGGTTTTATGACCCAATATTCAAAACCATCATTCCCGAAGAAAAAGCCGACCAAATCATAATGAAATCTATATGGTATGGTTTCGGGAACATAAACAATCTGCTTATCTGTAATATACGGATTTACCTTTGATATCTTGCACCAGACAAAACCGAAGGATGACAAAAAAACCACAATACCTACTAAAAAGAGCGATATTACGCAAATAATAACTTTCCTTTTATTCATAGGAATACTCACTCCTTACCCAACAATTTTGCGTAAATATTTGATGCAACTTTTGAAACCATACAAAACACTGCCGTTACTGCAACACCTATTGCCAAAAATTTAAAAAGAGAACCCGACAAGTTGAAGAAAGTGGAGTTATAATGAACAACCGCCCACACATAGCAAACAGCACTTATAATAAAAGTGAAAATGCTTGAAAAATCCGAAAAAGCTCGTCTGCTTTTATACGCTCTTATAAAGTACCAATTAGAAAGGGACAACATAAATCCTGCGGTAGGAACAATGGCGGCAAAAGCCCAGAGACCATTCGTAATACCATAGGGTGTGTATGCTTCCATAGTAATTGACACCGCTAAAATTCCAAATGACACGAATAATAAAACCGATTGTAAAACCGATGCCTTCCAATCATTCACCCTTTTCAATTTATGTGGAACCTCAAATTCTTGTTTGTCACCTGCGTTTTCGCAACACATACTATCAAAAACAGATTTACAATCCTCACATTCCTTCAAGTGGGATTCTACTATTGATCTACTTTCTTCCGAACAACATTTGTCTATGTAAAGAGGAAGTAAATCTCCTACAACACCACACTGAGTACAAACTGCTTTACTCATAAAAATCATTCATCCTTTCTGCTAATTTTTGTCTGGCACGGTAAAATGTGACCCTTGCCCAACTTTCGCTTTTACCGAACATTTTGCTGATATCCTTTAAAGATACCTGACCCAGAACTGCCAACATAAAAACCTCTTTATAAGGCTCCTCAAGCTCGTGAAGGCATTTAAGTGCTTTTTCGGTCAAGTCTTTTTCAACGAACTGTTGCTCAATGTCAAAGTCCTCTGTAACTTCCATTGTATCATCAAGATTCCGGTGTTTTTTCTGTGTATTGTACCAAGCAAAATATGTATTCTTTGCAATCTGACACAGCCATACAGGAATTTTACTTTCATCACGCAAAGCACTTATATTCATATACGCACGAAAAAAGGTTTCCTGGGTCAGTTCCTCTGCCAGAGTCTCGTCGCGACAAAGTTTAAACAGATATTTATAAATAAAGACTCTGTGCTCCTGAAACACCTTTTCAAAATCAGCCACATTCTCACCGCCTTCCGATTATTAGATAGAAAAAACTACGCTTCGTTACAAAAATTATATAAAATTTTTTTCAGTTTTTCAATAAATAAAACAGAGATGGTTCGCAATTAAGCTCCCACCTCTGCTAATTCACACTTCAAACGGAATTTTATCCACACGTTTTTTTATTTCTTCTTCGGTTAATGATACAGCTTTACCCTCAAGTTCTAACAAAAAACCCACACATTGCGATATTAAA
>JAFYLQ010000059.1 GCA_017550105.1 Clostridia bacterium
AATTGGAAGTAACCTTGTCATTATCATTGTCATTATCGGCTTTTTTGGGTTTTTCAAAAACCCACTGGGTTTCTTGGGTTTCTTTTTTAGGACGACCACCCTTTTTTCCGTTTTCACTATTTCTTTTACATACTCTTTCATACTTATCAGCATCACGATTAAGGGTATTTCTTATAACGTTAAAAGCAATTTTCATACCGTATTCCGTGTACTCAGGCTCTATTCCTTCTCTGATATAACGATAAATTTCTGTCAATAATTCCCCTCTTTGTATTGGTGTCATCGGCTCAAAAATATCCCACCAATCATAATAAAAAATAAAACTCTTTTTCTTCTCCATTTTTACTCCTTTTCGCATTAATCGTAAGAACAAATGTTCGTTCTAAGTTTATTATACTATGCAAAATTGACGATTTCAACCCGAGAAAGCAAGTTCTTGGAAAAAATGAAAAAATTTTTACCACCGTAGGGGCTGTGGCTTGCCCAGCCCGAAACAGTAAATCTTATAATAAAACCAACCGGGTCAGGCGAGCCTGACCCCTACAGTAATTTATTGTTTTATCCAACAGGAGACTAACCGAAGCCTAAACTACCCACCACCCCACCTACGCTTTGCTTCGGTGCGGTCCCCCTCCCTTTTTGCCTTTGGCAAAATGGGATGATATGCTTCGCATTACATCAACTTTATCTTATAATCGGCTTTGCCCCGATAATTTTGCATTCTGCATTTTGCATTTTGCATTTTACAATCGGTTTGCCCCTCAATTCCTAATTCCTAATTCCTAATTCCTCATTCATAATTAATTTATGTTTGACAATTATATATATTTGTAATATAATTTTATCGTATGTAATAAACTAATTATTTAGGAGATTTAACAATGGGTATTTATGAAGAATTAGTAGCTCGCGGACTTATCGCACAGGTTACAAACGAAAGCGAAATCCGTGAGATGATTAATAGCGGTAAGGCTAACTTCTACATTGGCTTTGACTGTACTGCAGACAGTCTTACTGCAGGTCACTTTATGGCGCTTACACTTATGAAGCGTTTGCAGATGGCTGGTAACAAGCCCATCGCACTTATCGGTGGCGGTACCACAATGATTGGTGACCCCTCAGGCAGAAGCGATATGAGAAAAATGCTTACCAAGGAGGATATTAACCACAACGCCGAGTGCTTCAAGCGTCAGATGGAGCGTTTTATTGAGTTTGGCGAGGGCAAGGCTCAGATGGTTAACAATGCCGAGTGGCTCCTTAACCTTAACTACGTTGAGCTTCTTCGTGAGGTTGGCGCATGCTTCTCAGTTAACAATATGCTCCGTGCGGAGTGCTACAAGCAGAGAATGGCAACGGGTCTTAGCTTCCTTGAATTCAACTATATGATTATGCAGAGCTACGACTTCTACTACCTCTTTAAGGAGTATGGCTGTAATATGCAGTTCGGCGGTGACGACCAGTGGAGCAATATGCTCGGCGGTACAGAGCTTATCCGTAAAAAATTGGGCAAGGATGCTCACGCTATGACCATTACCCTTCTTACAGACTCACAGGGTAAAAAGATGGGCAAAACTGCAGGTAATGCAGTATGGCTTGACCCCAACAAGACAAGCCCCTACGACTTCTATCAGTATTGGCGTAACGTTGGCGACGGTGACGTGCTTAAATGTATTCGTATGCTTACCTTCCTTCCCCTTGAGCAGATTGATGAAATGGACAAATGGGAAGGCAGTGAGCTTAACAAGGCTAAGGAAATCCTTGCTTACGAGCTTACAGCACTTGTTCACGGCACTGAGGAAGCAGAAAAGGCACAGGCAGCAGCACGTGCAATCTTCACAGGCGGCGGTAATTCCGACAATATGCCCTCAACAACACTTGGCGCAGAGGATTTCGCAGCCGAGGGTCTTAACGTAATTGACGCTATGATTAAAGCGGGTCTTGTTTCATCAAGAGGCGAAGCAAGAAGACTTATTGAACAGGGCGGCGTTAGCGTTGACGACGTTAAAATCACCGTTCCCAACTATATGATTCCCCTTTCAGACTTCGAAAAGGGCTACGTAATCATCAAAAAAGGTAAAAAAGTATTCCATAAAATTATCAAATAATTACGGAGGTTTTCAAAATGAGCTTTAACACATTTTATTGCAGAGCATTCCAAAAAACAATGAAGGTTGCCGTAAACTTCCTTGATTGGACTCCCCCCGAGGTTTTAAAGGGTGCAGGTTCAATCAAAGAGCTTCCCGCGCTTGTAAAAAAGCAGGGCGTTAACAACGTGCTTGTTGTTACAGATAAGGGTCTTATGGGTCTTCACCTTTTAGATTCTCTTTTTGAAGGTCTCGAAAAAGAAGGCATTAAGTACTCCGTTTTCGACGGTGTTCAACCCAACCCCACAATCTACAACGTTGAAGATGCACTTAAGATTTATAAGGATAATAACTGTGAGGGCTTCATTGCCTTTGGTGGCGGTTCACCTATGGACTGTGCAAAGGTTACAGCCGCAAGGGTTGTACGCCCCAAAATGAGCCCCTCGGATATGCGCGGTCTTCTTAAAATCCGCAAAAAGCTTCCTCCCTTCTTTGCAGTTCCCACAACTGCAGGTACGGGCTCCGAAACCACAATTGCCGCAGTTATTTCAAACCCCGACACTCACGAAAAGAATGCGGTTAACGACCCCTCGTTACGGCCTGCATTCGCAGTTCTTGACCCCGAGCTTACAGTTGGTCTTCCCCCTCACATTACCTCTACAACAGGTATGGACGCCCTTACACACGCTGTTGAGGCTTACATAGGCAAGAGCAACACAAAGCAGACTGAAGAGGACGCTTTAATTGCTACAAAGCTTGTATTCGAGAATATCGAAACGGCTTATGCAGACGGCAAAAACCTTGAAGCACGTGAAAATATGCTTGTTGCATCATACCATGCAGGTCTTGCTTTCACAAGAGCATACGTTGGCTACGTTCACGCCATTGCTCATAACCTTGGCGGTATGTACGGTATTCCCCACGGTCTTGCAAATGCAGTTATTCTTCCCTACGTGCTTGATTATTTCGGCGAAACTGCTTACAAGCGTCTTGCTGAGCTTGCAGATGTTGCAGGTGTTTCAGGCCCCGCGCAGGGCGACCGTGACAAGGCAAAAAGATTCATTGCCGCAATCCGTGAGCTTAACGAAAAAATGGGTATCCCCGACAAATTCGACCAGATTAAAGACGAGGATATTCCCCTTATTGCAGAGCGTGCCCTTAAAGAAGGCAACCCCCTCTACCCCGTACCCAAGATTATGGATATTGAGGACTGTAAGGCACTTATTAAGAAGTTACAGAAGTAAAGTAAAACCGCTTGACCGAAGGGTCAGGCGGTTTTTTAATTCGTAATTCATAATTCGTAATGCGTAATTATCGGGGCACTTCGTGCCGATTGTAAAATAAGTTGTTGTAATGCGAAGCCTCGCCTCCCTGCTTCAGGAGGGAGGGGGACCGTCGTCAGACGGTGGAGGGTCCCGAGAATTCGTAATTCATAATTCGTAATGCGTAATTATCGGGGAAGCTACGCTTCCGATAATTCTGCATTCTGCATTTTGCATTCTGCATTACCTTTTATACTTCTTCACAAGCTTAAATACAACGATTCTTAAAAGTGATGCAAGGATAATACCTGCACCGATGGCGATGCCCACCACAACCGTTGTAAGCAGGCTTTTACCCGCTTCAATATAGTTTTGTGATAGGAGGTTACTCATTGAAAAATAAAGTGTGCCACCGGGAACAAGGGCAATACAACCGGGAAGCAGGAAAATTGTTGCAGGTGCTTTACAGATTCTTGCAAAAATCTCCGCGGCAAAGGCGGTTAAAAATGCTGCTAAGGCATTGGGTAAGAAATCACCGCCTATTAGCTCCGTAAAGGCGAAGTAGCTCACACAGGCAATCAACCCGTCCAATGCGGCAAAGGGCAACCTTGAGGGCTTCAAGCGAAAAATAAGGGCAAATCCCACGGTGCTGATAACACCTGCAATTATTTTGATAATATAGGGCATCAATTTAACACACCCCCAAACACAATAATTGCGGCAATAAAGCCGAAGGCAACCATTACGGCAAGTAAAATTGCCTGAACCAACTGAATAATACCCGAAACCGTGTCACCAAACAGCAGGTCACGAACCGCATTACCGAAGGCAAGACCGGGTATAACAAGCATAATGGTACCAATCATAATCATATCAAGGTTTTCACCAACACCTAATTTGTGAAGACCTATACCGACCAATGCACCAAAAAATGACACAAGAGCAACGTAGAAAAAATTACTACTGAATTTAACCTTGTGCATATTAAAAATCGAAACAACAAGACCCGCAACTGCGGCAACAAGTGCGTCCGTTAAACCGCCACCGAAGAAAACCGCAAAGCCACCTGCGGCAATAACACCGCCGAGAAGCACAATATATCTTGAAAACGGCTTATGACTTATAATCTGATTAATCTCGTTATCCACATCTTCAAGTGTCAGCTTTCCGTCACAGAGTCTGCGGGAAACATCGTTGATTTTTTCAAGCCTGTACATATTGTTGGAAGTTTTATAAACCCGTCGTATCTGTGACTTACTTTTACCGTCGCTCATTCTAATGGTTGCAATAATGAGAGACGGAAGTGCAAAAACGTCAGTTGCAACTGCACCGTATGAATAGCAGATACGCTCTATGGTATCCTCAATTCTGTGGGGCTCACCACCGCATTTAAGCAAATTCTCGCCAATATCAAGGGCTTTGCTGAGAATTTCCTCAACCGAATACTTAGAAACGTCCACGTTTTCAAGTGCCATTATATTTTGTGAAAATTTATCTCGCTTCAAAACAGCACCTCCGCACTTTAAGAGTGTTTTCTGAAATCAATGTAATCCTGTAAAATAAGCTCTGCCGCTACGGCATCAACAACGCTTTTACGTTTTTTGCCACGGACGTTGTTTTCACTGAGGATTCTGTGTGCCGAAACCGTTGTAAGACGTTCATCCCAAAAATCCACCTTAATTGAGCAACGCTCTTTCACAAGCGCCCCCAATTCCTCGCAGGCTTCCGCTCTGAAGCCCTTGGAGCCGTCCATATTACGGGGAAGACCTATAACAATAATCTCCGCCCTTTTCTCGTTGGCAATATTAACGATTTTATCCGCAAGGGTCTCGGCATTCCACTCGTTAAGAACACAAACGGGTGACGCTAACATTTCAAGCTTATCGCAAATTGCAATGCCTGTTCGTCTGTCGCCATAGTCAACTGATAAAATTACCATAAATATCTCCAAAACGGCTGATAGAAAAAACTATCAGCCGTTAAATAATATTAATTTCTTAATCTGCCACCACGGGAGCCTCCGTTACGTGCTCTGTGTCAGGTACGGGCGGCAAGGTTGTGCTCGGTGCCTGTGTAGGTGCCTGTGTAGGAGCCTGTGTAGGCTTTGAGGTAACGGGCTTTGTGGGCTTTGTAGGTTTAGTTGGCTTAGTGGTTGTTGCGCTGGGATCCTCGGTTGTGGAGGGTATAATTACGTCGGGAATACCCTGTCCGATACCGTTAACAATCGCACAACCCTTACACCTTCCGGGTACGTTTGTGGATTTATAATAGCCTGTTCCCGTTGAGCTACAGCCTGCAGAGGCAATATCACCCGAAATCTTACAGTATTTACGGGCAACAACACCACTTGCCGTGGGGAATGACAAATATTCAAGGTCCTCGTGAGCCGCATCCATAACCTTTTTGAATATCTTACCTGCGGGGTTACCCGAGGTATTTCTGATGGGCTTGGGCTCGTCGTAGCCATACCAAACTGCGGCTACGTAGTAAGGTGTGCCACCAACAAACCAACGGTCCTTATCGTCACTTGTTGTACCTGTTTTTGCAAAGGTTTCGAAGCCGTTTACACCGTAACCACCTGCGGTACCGCCTGTTACAACAGTTCTTAAAAGCTGACGCATAACGCCTGCGGAGCTTTCCTCAAGAACCTGCTCACCGGGTTCGTCACCACCCTCAAGAAGCACCTCGGAGCCGTCGTTATTTGTAACCTTATAATATGAATAGGGCTCGTAATAATAGCCGTTGTTACCGAATACGGCAAACGCCGCAGTCATATCAAGGGTTGTAACACCCTCGCTCATACCACCAACACAGATTGATGAGAAGTTACCGTCATAGTTGGGGTCATCCTCGTCAGTAACAAGTGTTGAGAATTTCAAATCCTTAACAAGGAAGTCCATACAGGGGTCAATACCCATTTCAGAAACAATCTGAGCAGGAACGGTGTTATAGGACTGTGCTATAGCGTACTGAACAGTTGTAAATGAGTTGGGTGAACCTGCATTGCCACCGTAGTTTACGGGCCAACGTGATGAACCCATTCTGATACCGTAGTTCTGAACCATTGTGGACCATGTAATAGTATCATTCTCAATAGCGGGAGCGTAAACCGAAACGGGCTTAATGGACGAACCGGGCTGACGCGGAGACTGTGAAGCACGGTTAAGACCACGGAAGGTGTCCTTTTCACCTGCACCGCCGACCATTGCAACAACACGACCGTTATAGTCCATAATTGTCATTGCGGACTGCACCTGAACCTCTGCACCGCTCTCATCGGGGAAGGTCAGACGCTTAACGTAAACCTCCTCGGCAGAACGCTGAACGTCAAGGTCAACTGCCGCATAAATACGAAGACCGCCAAAGAATACCTTTTTCCACGCTTCGTTATAAGTGAGGTCGTATTCATCCATTAAATCCTCAATAACGTCATCAATAACGTACTCAACGTAGTATGATGATTTACCGTCATCCAAGGTATCGGTGAATTTAATGTCGTCCTCGGTATATTCTTTATCTTCGATATCCTCAATATTCTCAGTAACCTGACTGCCCTTGTAGTTGTCGCTGTTTGTGAAAATTAATTCAAAGTCAACAGCTTCGTCGTACTCCTCCTGAGTAAGGCTACCCTGCTCAAGCATACAGCTAAGGCAATAAAGCTGTCTGTCACGGTTATCCTCGGGCTCGGTCAAGGGGTCGTAAGCGGCAGGAGCCTTGGTAATTGAGGCAATAACCGCACACTCTGCGGCATTTAAATCCTCAACATCCTTGCCGAAGTAAACCTCTGCGGCGGTTTTAATACCGTAACAGCCGTTGCCAAGGTAAACAGTATTAAGGTAGAACTCCATAATTGTCTTTTTATGGTAGTGCTTTTCAACGTTAAGAGCATTTAAAATTTCGTAGAATTTACGGGAAGCCATTCTGCCGTTGTCACCCGTAAGGTTCTTTATTAGCTGCTGAGTAATGGTTGAACCACCCTGCTCAAAGCCCGACTTTGCAACACCTAAGATTGTACGTGTCCAGTCAACACCCTGATGCTCCTCAAAGCGCTTGTCCTCAAGGTCACGGAATGCATCAATCATATCCTGCGGAATATCGTCGTAGGCAATCCACACACGGTTTTCTGCACCGTGGAGTCTGAGCAGCTCAACCTCCTGATTGTTAGCGTCATAGGCGTAAATGATACTGGTCTGTGCCTGATTAGCCTTGTACATTTCAAGGTCAATCACCTTGCCGCCGTTAACGTATTCATCAGCAAAGTTATACACGTAGCTTCCTGCTACAGCGCCACAAACCACGCATATTGCCACAAGGGTAAATACAACGTAGCCGATTGTACGGAGTACGGGATGCTCCTTTCTGGGCTTACGGCGGGTTCTAACCGCACGTTTTTTAACACTGCCCCCTGCTCTTGTCTGAGGAGCTGAGCGTCTGTTCTGCATATGTTAAGCCTCCTGTGTAGGGTAACTAAAAAGTTACCGAATGTATAAAAATTAAAATTAATATAAAACTAAAAATAAAAAGGTGAAAAATTGAAAAAGCATTTATTCATTATAACGCTTATATTATGTGTTGCCTTAACTACCTTTGCTATGAGCATAAAAAACACAACCAAGGCAACCGCACAAGCCACCGTACAATCAGAAAAAAACGAAACGTATATTCTTACGGATTATCACGGCAGAATCGCACTTTTTAAAAAGGGCGACCATACACCACTTAAGGTGTTTAACGTGTTTACTCAAAGCCTTCCGCAACCCGATATTGAGTTAATTACAAAGGGCATTGAGATACCTTACAACGAAATCAATAAAGCGTTAGAGGAATATATAAGTTAGGGTCTGTTTTTAACAATTGTATCAGCCACGGCTAAATCAAAGGGCGTGGTGATTTTAATGTTTGAGTCATCACCCTCAACAAGCCTTACTCTGTAGCCACGGTCGGCAAAAATTGAAGCCACGTCCGTGTATTCCTCAAGCTCGGTTTCGGATAATGAGTTAATAAGATTGGTAAGCTCCGCAAGTCTGAAGGACTGGGGGGTCTGCACCCTGAAAAGCTCACTTCTTTTAAGGTGCTCGTTAAAGAAATCCCCTGTTGTGCTTCGGATTATCGAATCATAAACGGGCATAACCGTGTTTGCGGCACCGTGCTCTGAAGCGGCGTTGATATTATCCTTAATAATACGTGCATCAATAAAGGGTCTAACGGCATCATGAGTAAGAACAATGTCACTTTCGCCGATATTGAACCTTTCGCTAAGAAAACGGCAACCGTTTTTAACGGAGTTATTACGGTTTTTGCCACCGGGTATAACCGTTACGGAGCCAGAATTAATGCCGTATTCAAGAAGCAATGCCTTTGTGTATTCAATCCACTCAACAGGACAGCATATAACGCCCCCACGGAAGGTACCGAAATCTTCAAAATTCCTTACGGTACGCACAATAATGGGCTCGTTACACACCTTGATATACTGTTTGGGAAGCTCGGGTGATTTCATACGGGAGCCTACGCCACCCGCAAGTATCATATAGTAAAGATTCATTTATTATCTTTCTTTCCTGTGACCTTAAAACCCTCGGTGCTTTCTTTTTTGAAAAGGATTTTAACGGTCATTAATATCAATTTCAAATCAAGTGCCAATGAATAGTTCTGAATGTAAATAAGGTCCATTTTTAATTTATTGTATGCAGAAGTGTTGTATTTACCAAAAACCTGTGCATAGCCTGTAAGACCGCCCTTAACCTTGTATCTGCACACAAACTCGGGAATTTCCTCCGAGTATTTTTCAACGTGCTCAATACGTTCAGGTCGGGGCCCTACAATGGACATTTCACCCTTAAGAATGTTAATAATCTGCGGAAGCTCGTCAATTCTGAGGGCTCTTATAACCTTACCGATGGGTGTTATACGCTTGTCGTTATCAACTGCGGGTTGAGGTCCGTCCTTTTCGGCGTCAACAACCATACTTCTGAATTTAAGAATGTCAAATTCCTTTAAATCCTTGGTTGCACGTCTTTGCTTGTAGAAAACGGGACCACCGTCGTAAAGCTTAATGGCAAGTGCCACCACAAGGAACAAGGGTGACAACACAATAAGCGCAAGACCCGAGCACACAACGTCAAAAATTCTTTTAAAGATTCGTTCCTCAACCGTAAGACCCGTTGAAGAGCACTTTGAAATTGGTGAATCGAAATAGGTTATCTCGGAAGCGCTACGAATAACGATGTCGGAAATTTTGGGGATTACGTAAATGCTTTTGTTGTTCTGATATGAGTATTTAAGCAGGTCGTTTCTGAGTCTTGCGGGAACGTCACAAATAATAACGCTTTCGAATTTATCGATATGCTTTTTGAGGTTCTCGAAGCCCTCGTCAACACTTGCGGACTCACAGATAACGTAACGGTCCTCAAGTCTGCTCATTTTGTAAACAATCTCGGTTGCAAGGTGGCTACCGTAGATTATAAGAAGCTTTTCAGGTGGGTTCAGAGCGTGAACAATAACCGATGAAAGTGAGGTCCATATTATTAAGGCTAAAACCTCAAACAGGAATATATAAATCATTCCCAAGGGGTTGGTTAATTCGGCAGTAACAAGGCAAATCTGAGTGTAAGCAATGCCGTTTGTAAAGCCCAAAGCAATAAGCCCGTAAAAGAGTATTTCGCTTCGTCTTAGCTCGTCGATTCGCACAACACCAAGAATGAAGCTTGCCACCATAAGAACAGCAAAATAAAGAACCACAAGGAAAATCTGACCCTTGCCGTGGTAGGGATGCTCAAACTCGGGGTTGTAGGCAACACGCCACACAAGGTGGTAAATGGCGGTTGACAGAAGACTGAAAATTGTGATTGCACTCACACGAACGGTAGTGCGAAACTGCTCAATTTTTTTCATAAAAACCTCTCTTTTAGAAAAGGACTTGCAAAATCAACGCTCGGCGACAATACATTTAACCGAGGTGATTTTTTGGATTTATTGAATTTACTTAGTAATTTACTGTTTTTTATTTTACACGTGACCGACACAGATGCCTTCCCAAAGCCCCTTAGTAAAAAGGAGGAGGAACAAGCCCTGAGGGAGCTTAGTGAAGGTAGCGAGGAAGCCCGTAAAAGACTTATTGAACACAACCTTCGCCTTGTGGCACACATAATTAAGAAATACTATTCAAACTATAGCGAACAGGATGACCTGATATCCATAGGCACCATAGGGCTTATTAAGGGAATTAACAGCTTTAAGCCCGACAAGGGCACACGCCTTGCAACCTACTGTGCACGGTGCATTGAGAATGAAATACTGATGTACTTCCGCAATGCAAAAAAGCTATCGCAGGAAACCTCGTTCAGTGAGCCGATAGACACGGATAACGAAGGGAACCCTTTAACGCTGATGGATATTATAGCCGTTGACGACACGATAATTGATGACATTGACACCAAAAACAAGTTGACAAAGCTTGTGATATTCTTAAAGGAAATGCCCGAGGGCAGAGATAAGCAGATACTTACAAAGCGCTACGGACTTAACGGTGAATTACCTTTAACACAAAAGGAAGTGGCAAGGGAACTTAAAATATCACGCTCGTACGTGTCACGAATAGAAAAGCGTATATTATCGGAATTAAAAGAAAAATTCTGAAAGGCATTATACCGCAATTTATCAATGTAATATTATCACTAAATAGCCTAATTGTCAACTTAAGGCATAATCTGTAAACATATTGTAATATATACAATAAAGTTAAAAAACTCAAATTGTCACTTGACATAAAAATATCATTTTGTTAAAATGGGCAGGTAAAATATGCAGACGTATCGAAGTGGTCATAACGGGGCGCACTCGAAATGCGTTAGCCTTTAATCGGGCTCGTGGGTTCGAATCCCACCGTCTGCGCCAAAATGGTAGTACGATTTATTGTCGTACTATCATTTTTATAGTAAAACAGGAACAGTAGTCCTTGCAGACCACTGTTCCCTTTCTTTTATTCGACCAAAGGTAATTTTACAGTTGCTTTAAACAAGTCACCGTCTATTTTGATATCTAATATGCCGTCTTGTAAATTACACAAATCCTTAGCAATAGCAAGACCTAAGCCGTTACCCTCGTTAGTTCTTGACTCGTCCCCTCTTACAAATCGTTCTGTAAGCTGCTCGGGATTTATATCAAGGGCTTCTTTGGAAATATTCTTGATTTCAAAGCAACCGAAGGCGCCTTCCTCGAATACTCTTACGTATACTCTTGTATCAGGCGCAGAGTACTTTTTAACGTTACTCAGAAGATTTGAAATAATCCTGTAGGTTTTTATGCTATCTGCAAACACAACGGGTGCCTTAGCAGGTTCGTTGAATTTAATTGTATTAAAATTCTTTTCAAGGTCGGGCGTATACTCAACAATAGCCTGAATTGCAAGCTCACAAAGATTAAGCTTTGTTTTATTAAGAACCACGTTACCTGTTGAAGCCTTTGAAGCCTCAATTAAATCCTCAATAAGGTGCTTTAATTTATCGGATTTCTGATTAATTACCTCAACGTATTTTACTGCATCCTCATTATTAAGCTCACATTTAGATAACAAATCCGAGTAATTAATAAGTGAAGTCAACGGTGTTTTTAAATCGTGAGACACATTAGTAATAAGCTGGGTTTTCATCTGCTCGTTTTTAACAGCTTCCGCAATGGCTTTATCAATGGACTTATTCTTATCACTCAGATTATCCGAAAGAATTTTCAATGAACGAGGAGTATTAAATTCGTTTAAATTAATTTCTTCGTGTTCGGATGAAGCAACGATTATTTTATCAAGTGTATTGACGTACTCGATAACGAAATAACCTACAACAATGTTAAAAGCAATTATCAAAAATGCAAATATTACAGATACTGCAGGTAAATCAAATGCAAAAGCCGCACCGAAGAAAACCAAAGCAAGATTTACTAACAAATACAAAGCAAAAAGAATGCCGGTTCTCAGTTTAACTGCCTTGGGCTTATAGCTTAAGCAATTAACTAAAGCCAGAACAAGCTTCTTTATTAAACAAAGGGCTTTGTAAATCAAGGTGTTTTTAAAATAGCTTTCCCCTGCTTTTTTGATTCTGATGACCGAAGCGAGCCACTCTGTAAAGATAATAAAGCAACCACAGGCAAATACACAAGTAGCAGTAACAAAATCACTATTCGGAACAAATACCGAATCAACATAAAACAGGCTCGGTTCAAACAGGTAGAAATACAAACCTATAATACCAACAATAACACCAACAGCCAAAAGCAAATGAACGTCATTGGGTATTTTTTCAATAAAACTTATTACGGGTTTGTCTTTTCCGCATCTGTTGCCGATAAGTCTTAACCATATAATCAAAGCAACAACTAATACCAAAAGTAAAATAGCAAGTTTTGCAACAAGAACCTTCACGTTATCTGACAACGTATTTTTATAAACATTATAAAGATTTTTATAGGTGTCGGAAGCAGTAAAATCCTCATCAAAATAAAGGCAAAGCTTATTAACGTTGTATTTTTTCAGGTTGACCTCAACGTTACTTAATTTAAAGCCTTTTAAAGTTACGTTTTCTCCGTTGGCAAGAACGTAGTAATTATAATTGCTTAAATTAGCGGGAATTTCTTTTATATTACTATAAACCTCACCGTCAAAATCAACCACGTAATACTTTAAATTTTTATGCTCATTAAGCCTGCTTATTGAATTTTCAATATCAAAGTCAGACTCAATTTTAAGAGCCAGTGCTTCATCATATTGCTTTTCAAAAAGAGCCTTGGCTTGTTTTTCATCAAGTGTATAATACGTTGAAAAATCCACTTCAAAACAAAAATTTACCGCCACGACATCAACGTTACGTATAAACTCACCATATCCGCCGTTTGAATCGAAAGCACTTTCACGTACAAGACCCGCATACTTATTAAAATCTTCGGGTGACTCAACGGTATTAAGGGCGTAGCTTGCAAGTTTTATGTTTTTGGGTGCATATTCAGGCACGGTAATATATTTATGAGCGTCCTCGGGCAAAGTCAGAGCTGACTCGGTTTCTTCAAGATTATTGTCAACAATTTGTTCCGAAACCTGTGTAGAAGTCACGTTGGTTATATCTGTAGATGCAGTACCTTCAACTACCTCGTCCTCATATTCATAATAAGTAACGTCCCAATTGTTAACTGCATATAAAAGCTCTTCTTTAATCAAATTACCACGTGCAAACAAATAAGAACCGAGCACGTCTTTAACAACCTGTGTTTTTTCGTCGGCTGCATTCTTCTGCATTTGCTCAGTATTTCTTTTACCTAAATTATATGCATCAAAAAAATCAGATTGAAATTGTGTTAAGAAAGGATTGGTATCAAAAAAGCTTATTTCTTCGCCCTTAAAATAATTCTCGGCACCTAAAACATAGCACCCGATTAAAACCCTTGCAGCCACAGTAAAGCTAAGACAAAATACTACTACGGCAATAAGCCAACATAAAAATTTTGTGAATAACGAATACTTAATATTTTTCAATTTTGTATCCAAGACCCCACACCACCTTTAAATATTTAGGTTCTTTAGGATTAATTTCAATTTTTTCGCGGATGTTTTTGATATGTACCGTAACAGTCTTTTCCGTATGGAATGCGGGTTCATTCCATACCGCCTCATAAATCTGTGTGCTTGACAGAACCTTACCCATATTCTCCATAAGGAAATTCAGAATATTAAACTCCCTTGCAGTAAGCTTTACGGCTTCACCGTCAACAAGTACCTCCTTCGTCTCCTTATCAAGGGTAAGACCGCCCGTTACAAGCATATTTTTTGTAACGTTAAGGCTACCAAAGGAAACGTAGCGCCTTATTTGTGAGCGAACACGTGCAACAAGCTCCAACGGGTTAAAGGGCTTTGTAACGTAATCATCCGCACCGAAGCCAAGTCCCGTAATCTTGTCCGTATCCTCACCTTTGGCAGAAAGGAAAATAATGGGAAAATTGTACTTTTCACGAATTTTCACCGTTGTTCTTATACCGTCAAGAACGGGCATCATTATATCAAGAACCATACAATGTATTTCGTTGTTCTCAATAACCTTTAATGCCTCAAGACCGTTTACGGCTGTTAGAACCTCGTACCCATCATTTTCAAGGTAAATTTTAATTGATTCTAATATTGCGATATCATCATCGCAAACAAGCACACGATACATACAAGACCTCCGTAATCCTATGACCTTGGCTATATTAAACCATAGCAGTAATAAGATTAAGTAATAAAAAAGTAAAGAAAAAATAAAGTTATAAACATTTTAAACCCATTAATAAATTTTTGCAACAACTTGATTAATTCAAAGTTTTGATATAAACTCAATTTAAGGGGTGATGTATTTGCAAAACACCGTTAAATTACAGACTAAAAATTATTCACAAACCAACAACGGCGTGTTTGAGGGTTGGGGCACAAGCCTTTGTTGGTGGGCTCACCGCATAGGCTATTCACCTGAGCTTACGAAAAAAAGCGGCGAATTGTTCTTTAGCAAAAAGGGACTTAACCTTAATATTATGCGCTATAATATCGGCGGTGGTGACGACCCCACCCACAAGCATATAAAAAGAACGGACTCAATAATACCCGGTTGGTTAAATTTTAATAATGAAACCAAGGAATATTACTACGACTATACCGCAGACACCAATCAGTTAAACGTCCTTAAGGAAGCATATAAAAATGCAGGTGAAAATGCACTTGTTGAAGTCTTTTCAAACTCCTCACCCTACTTTATGACAAAAAGCGGTTGCACAAGCGGTAACAAAAATCCCAACTACAATAATCTTAAAGAGGAATGCTATACGGATTTTGCCGAATATATTGCCCACGTTACAGAGTACATTAACAACAAATTAAACATAAACGTTTACTGTGTTTCACCAATGAACGAGCCCAACACCGATTATTGGGAATATTTCAGCGAAAAGCAGGAGGGCTGTCACTACGACCCGGGTGAAAGCCAGAACAAAATGCTTATTGAAACTGCAAAAGCCATTAAAAACAAGGGGTTACGTAAGGTTAAAATAGTGGGCAGTGACGAAACCTCAACCGAAAAGCAGTTGGAGGAATACCATTTATATACCTACGAGGTTAAAAAAATCCTTGACCGAGTAAACGTGCACACCTACATAGACGACAAGACGAAGGAGCTTGGCGAGCTTATGCAGAAGGAGAATAAGAATATCTGGATGAGCGAAACCGACTGGAGCAACGTCAGTGGCGAAAATGCAGGTGAAATGGGTGCCGCCCTTTGGTTTGGCGAGAAGATTATTTCAGACATCAACGCTCTTTCACCCTCGGCGTGGGTTATATGGCTTGTTATTGACTGCCATAGAAGTAAGCAGGGCTTTATGGGCAACAAGGACAGTGGCTTCCCCTCAACTAATAACGGCTATTGGGGTGTAGCCTTTGCTGACCACGACGAAAAAGAGATTTATTTATCCAAAAAATATTATGCCTTCGGTCAATTCAGCCGTTACGTAAGACCCGGTGACACTATTATTCATATTGACTCCCACACCTTGGGCGCAATTGATAAAAAAACAGGCAGGGTCACCGTGGTTGCCATTAACTCCCAAAAGGCGGACGTAACAAAAACCTTTGACTTAAACGATTTAAATAAAGTCACGGGTAACGTAGAGGTTATTCGTACCTCGGGCAACCTGAAGGACGGCGAAAATTGGGCTAAGCTCCCCTCTTTTAAATACGTAAACGCCACCTTCAATTACACCATAAAGGGTAATTCAATCACTACCTTTATAATAAAATAAAAAAAGCAGACTTTCGGACAAATGAACCGAAAGTCTGTGTTTTTATATAATATCCTCCATCAACTGTGTTTCGGAAATGCCATCATTATTGCACTTAAGGGTTTTAATTTCAAAAGCACCAAAATGCACCGAGGTTGAATTACCGAAATATGTAAGCCTTGCGCTCTGCTCATTCTCTGTGGGGTTAAACAGACGAATAATATAATCGTCAGTGTTCTCTGCCTTTTTGAATGCAGTAACGTTTATAATATCATTTTCTGTAATGCTTATGGGTGCACAGGGCAATTCTCCGACACCTGTGGGATAAAACGAAAGCACCATTGGCGCAACGTTAAAATGCTGAGCAATTCTTGAAGCGTTGTTAAGAAGCACGTCCCTTTCACCAAAGCAGAATTCAAAGGAGAAATCCCTTTCACCCTGCTCAATATAGGGCATTGCTCTATCCTGAGGCATAACGACCCTGTCGTCCACAGGATGTGCGCAATAGGACGGTGAACGCATAAGGGTAATATGCAACTCACCCTTATCATCATCAAATGACGAGCCGTAAACACCATTATTTACGGATAAAATACCTCTGTCACCGTCACATATTGCAACGTACTTCTGGGAAACGTTTTCCTCAAGTACGTTTTTGAGAGTTTCTCTGCCGTAGGGTTGCTCACCAATACACTCGGTTGCACCAAAAGCAGAGGGAACCCTTAATTTAATAAGCTTTTCCTTTTCTGCCCAGTTAACCCTTACGTCAAGCTTAAGGCTACCGTCCTTTGAAACGATGTATTTCACAATGGCATTTGATTTATTATAACCGAAAACGGCTTCAAAAACTGTTCGCACGTCCCCCTGCTCAATAATATGCACACCCTTAATAGGCTCACGTGTATTGCAGAAGGCTTGTGCCTCATCGTCATCAAGAAGCCTGAATTCACCCAATTTGTCGTGCCATGCGGACTCCTCCATATACCAAGGGTCGGAGTTATCATTCCACACCTCAAGGGCAAAGGCACCGCTTTTTACGTATTCTGTACCGTCCTTTACAACTGAGTCAATAAGACCTGTGTTTTTATTGATTTTAACCGAGAGCTTGTCACTTATAAATTCAAAGTGAGTATCGGTTTGTTTGCAAACTCTTTCGGGTCTTTCGGGCACACGCTCAAAGGCACACTCAAATCTGTTAAGCTTCATCGGTTCAAGGGTTGCATTGAAAACAACTCGCTTACTCCACTCAATGGGAATTGTGCTGTATTCCTTTTCACATTGGGTGGGGCATTTTTCACCCTGTTCATTAAGGATTTCGGGCTTCATAAACACAAAATCACGAACCTGGTCCCAAAGCATAAACTCCGCTATGAAATCACCCTTTACCTCGTAGGGATAGGGGTTGTAAACAAACACGGGGATTTTATCCTCACTTGCCTTTTTCTGACCTGAAGCAAGGCAAAAGAACGCCTGTGCCTTAATTCGTGAAAGAATTTCAATAGCGTGGTCAAGCATTCTTATGCACATTTCCTCGGCAGGTTGAATGGATGAACCGGGTAGCATATCGTGGAACTGCACCGTAATTATATCGTAAATTGCCTCGGCAAGCTTACCCTCGGGGTATTTCATAAGACCTAAGGACGAAGCGTGGGCACACATAGACTCAGTAAGGAAATATGTATTCTCCGCAAGGCGGTATTTCTGCTTAACTCTTATCTGACTTGTATAGCAGCCGGGTGCCCAAGGGTTAAGGCTTTTGTCGAATATGGGAAGCTCCTTTTTCTCACGAAGCTCGTTAAAATATGCATCCTCGGTTGAGTGTAAAACCTCAACACCCTTTTTGGATTGCTCTTTTATAAGCTCGGCAATATCGTCGAGGTCCTTTTTAGAAGGTCCGCCGCCGTGGTTACCGATACCCCAAAGGCACAAAAAGAATTCATCCTCGGGGCATTGGTCAATAAGCCTTAAAATCTTCTCTGTCGCCCTACCCTTTGCCGAGTTATATCCGCCACGCATACGAACTGCGGTAATCTCAGAGCCGTCGTAACCCTGCCACGTAAAGTCGTTTGAGGGTAATTCAATAAAAGACGGGCTCGGTCTCATAAACAAATAACCGTCGTAGCCACTCTTTTTCATTATCTGCACAAGACCTCTGCTGTGACCGAAGGGGTCGGCGTTAAAGGCAACCGTGGGAACAACGCCGAATTTTTCCTTAAAATATTTTCGACCGCTCATAATCTGCCTTACAAGGGCTTCGCCCGAGGGCATATTGCAGTCGGGCTGTAAATGCCAACCGCCTATTATGTGCCACTTGCCCCTTTTAACAAGGTCCTGAATGTGTGAAAACAGTTCGGGGTCGAATTCCTCAACCCATTTGTAAAGCAATGCCTCGTTGTGGCAGAACACGAAGTTATCGTATTCCTCGCAAAACTGAGCCGCAATTCGGAAGGTAGAAAGTGCCTCTGCGGCACCCTCCTCCCACTCCCATTGCCACACAGGGTCAAGGTGAGCGTTACAAAGCAAATGTAATTTTTTAGCCATATTTAAACATCCTTTTAAAGAACAACTTTAATATTTTTATCAATCGCTATGCTGTCAGAAGTAACAACACAGTCGAAAGCTAGTATTTTAACACCCTTATCACGGGCAATCTTAAGAGCCTCGCCAAACTCGGGGTGGGTTTCATAATTGGGTGTAAAGTAGTCAATATTCTTCATCTGAATAACAAAAAGAATATACGCTTCAAAGCCCTCGGCAACGGCATCAACAAGCTCGTTTATGTGCTTAATACCTCTTTCGGTAGGTGCATCGGGAAAGCTTGCAACCGAGTTGTTTTCAAGGGTCACACCCTTAACCTCAAGAAAAATTCGTCTACCCTCGTCCTCAATGTAAAAATCAAAACGGGATTTATTATAAAATACCTCTCGCTTAATTACAGCGTTTTCAGAAAACAAATTACCGTTTCTTAGCCACTCACCTGCAACGTCGTTGGGTATCTGTGAATCCATATTAACCATAATGGTGCCACGGTTGGTTACCTTTTCAACACCCACAAGGTCGTATTTAGTTTTTCTTAAAGGGTTTTCGGCAACGCTCAGATAAACCGTAGCACCATTTACAAGAAGCTCTTTACACCTTCCCGTATTTTTAACGTGCACCGTTTCAACATTGCCATCAACAAGAACTTTAGCAATGAACCTGTTAGGGCGCTCAACAAAAACACCTTTTTTAATGCTCTTATATTTAATAAAAATCACCTATCCCAACAAAACGTCCGAAACAAGCATCAGACAAAAGCCCACAAGTAAGGCGTAGGTTGCGCCCCTTTCACTGCCGTGAGCGTGAGTTTCGGGTATAATTTCGTCACTTACAACGTAGAGCATTGTGCCACCTGCAAAGGCAAGTGCAAAGGGTAGAATAAACGTTGCCACACTTACTGCAAAATAGCCGAGCAGTGTACCTAAAACCTCCACAAGACCCGTTGCCATAGCACATACAAAGGTTCGTTTCGGTGAAATTCCTGAAGCCAACATAGGCCCTATAATAACCATACCCTCGGGGATATTCTGTAATGCAATACCACCCGCAATAAGTAACGCTTCGCCTGTGTCACCACCGCCGAAGCTGACACCCGCCGCAATACCCTCGGGCAAATTGTGAATGGCAATTGCCAAGACGAAAAGCAAAACCTTATTAAGATTCTCGTTACCCTTGTGCTTTTCGGTGTCAACACCCACAATCTTGTGCATATGGGGAACAAGCTTATCAATAAGATTAAGGCATATAGCACCTGCAAACACGCCCACAACCGTAATAATTATACCGTATTTGCCACCGTATTCCACAGAGGGAATTATAAGCCCGAGCACCGCCGCCGCAAGCATAACACCTGCCGCAAAGGACAGAACAATATCACTGAATCTATGTGATAACCCTTTAAATAAAAATCCTATAACCGCACCTATCAGCGTTGCCCCGCCTACTCCAAGTGCAGTCAGAAGTACCATACCC